>CAJOLO010000071.1 GCA_905235345.1 uncultured Lachnospiraceae bacterium | reverse complement strand
TAGAACTTCCACATCTTTCATACGCTTTCCGGTTAACATAATATGCATTTTCCAACTCTGCAATTCTCCGTGATGTCCTTTGACAGGATTTACTGTTAAGTTCATCCAATATCTTCTGCAATGTGGAAGCTTCCTTATTCAGATAATCTATCAGCACCTTATCCCTATTCTCTATATTGCATCTTCCGTACATCCAGTCTTCCGACCTTTCATACGGCTCTTCATATCCCGGATATGCATGAATCACCGTATAATACTTTCCGTCTTCCATCACCATAGCTTCATCTGTAATATGATACGAAGCAGAGTACAGATAACGTCTGACCTTATCAATATCAGACTGTGGCTGCAATATCAGTGCAGGCGGTTTATCGCCATGTAATATACTTTCACCATTTTTTAAAATGCTGTTAATGAGCAGACCACCCATACCGGCAATAATAACTTCATCCGTCTCTCCCGGCGAAATACCCGAAAGCCCGTCAGAAAGTCTGACATCAATCCGCTCATTCTGCCCGTATTCACTGATATTTCTCCTGGCAATGTCTAACGGACCTGTTCTCACATCCATCGCGATCACATTATCTGCCAAATTATTCATAGAAATCCATATAGAGACATATGCATGGTCACAGCCCACATCCGCTATAGTATGCACATGTTCAGGCAGCATACCCACCACCATTTCCATTCTTTTTGATAATACCGGTGCTTTCATGTTCCTATTCACTCCACATGATCAATCCAGGTAGTCGCGAAGTTTTCTGCTTCTGCTCGGATGTCTTAATTTTCTCAGGGCCTTAGCCTCAATCTGACGTATACGCTCTCTGGTTACATTGAATTCTTTACCTACTTCTTCAAGAGTTCTGCTTCTGTCATCATCAAGACCGAATCTCAATCTCAGTACCATCTGCTCTCTTTCGGTAAGTGTAGAAAGCACCTCTTGAAGTTGTTCACGAAGCAGCGAGCTTGCCGCAGCTTCAGCCGGAACAGGAACATTTTCATCCTGAATAAAATCACCAAGATGACTATCCTCTTCCTCACCGATCGGAGTTTCCAAAGATACAGGTTCCTGGGAAATCTTCAATATCTCACGCACGCGCTCTACCGGAATATCCATCTCCGCTGCTATTTCCTCAGGGGTTGGTTCCCTTCCCAGCTCCTGAAGGAGCTGTCTTGATACACGAATAAGTTTATTGATCGTCTCTACCATATGCACAGGGATTCTTATGGTTCTTGCCTGATCGGCAATGGCTCTTGTTATTGCCTGTCGTATCCACCATGTTGCATATGTCGAGAATTTATACCCCTTATTATAATCAAATTTCTCAACAGCCTTAATAAGACCAAGATTACCTTCCTGAATAAGGTCAAGGAACAACATTCCACGTCCGACATAACGCTTTGCAATACTTACAACAAGACGAAGATTAGCTTCCGCCAGCTTCTTCTTTGCAGCATCACCTTGTGCAACCAGCTCCTCCAATTCCTTTCTTTTATCATCGTCAAGCTCATCCCCATATTCTTCAAGCTGCTGTGCTGCTTTATCACCGCGCTCCATCTTCTTTGCAAGCTCTACTTCCTCATCAGCACTAAGCAGAGGAACCTTACCTATTTCCTTAAGATACATACGGACAGGATCCTCAATATTGGTTCCCTCCGGTACCGTCAGATCAATATTTTCAACCTCGATATCTTCCTCATTCTCAACCTCAAGCAACGCCTCATCGCTTGGCTCGTCGTCATCGACATCATTTATTGTAAGGACCTCAACCTTATTGCTTTCAAGAAAATCAAATATGCTTTCCATCATCTCGGTTGTAAGTTCGATATCTTTGCTGCCGGCAAAGCATGCAATAATTTCGTTATCTTCCAGCACATTCTTATGCTTTTTTGCGATTTCCAAGAGTTGATTCAACTTTTCCTGAAATCTCTCGTCCTTCATAATATCCTTTTGTTCTTCCATAAGTCCATCCTTCCTGATATTCAAGTTCGTTTTTCTGCTATTTTTGATGCAACAAGATTATGTAAACCATCTCCTTTTATATTTTCATGCTTCCATGCAATCATCAACACAATGCCGGAAATAACACTTACTGTTATAACCGTCACGGAAACATTTTATCTATGTAAAAGCGAATTCTATGGGAATTATATCCTTATCTGTATACGCTCTATTGATTTCTTCTGCTGCATTAATTGCTTTATAAGTTCAAAATCGGAACCGGCTTCTTCAATCTTCCTCTGAATGCTTTTTCTCTTTATCCTTCTGATCAGATCAGTCACGACCTGCTGCTTTTCATCCGCATCCACCTCTACACCGAAATCCTGCTGCATAATGGAAGACACCTTATCATGCTCTTCCTTACTCTGATAATGATTCATTATCACCGCAGGTTCAACCTTCCCGCTGCTGTCATATTGCTCATAAACACTGTTTAACACATCCGCATATAAGTGATCTCCAAAATCCGATGGTTCTAAGTGTTCTTTGACAGCCGGTATCAGCATATTATCATTAATAAGCCACGTTATCAGCACTCTTTCTGATTTCAAGTGCTGTTTTTCTTTCTCCTCCTCCGGCGTAGTGCGTCTAACCTGTTCTCTGAATACGCTTTTATCAATCATGTTCTCCGCTGATATACCATAAGCGGTCACCGTTTCTTTAAGTATCTTCTTATCTATTCCATACCTGCCTGAAACAGCCTCTATATAATTATCCCTTTCTAACGGATCTAATATTCTTGCCAGACATTTTGCAGCCTCCTTCTGAAATTCAGTTCGCTCCTGAGGATCGTTCTGATTATAATTATGCTCCAAAATCTCGATTTCAAACATTACACCACTCTTGGCTTCATCAATCCGCTTTTCAAACTCTGTAGTTCCTTCAGCCTGAATCAGCTCGTCCGGGTCTTTATAAGGCTTTAACGATATAACTCTTGCCGGCATCTCAAATTCACGCATTATTGAAAGAGCTCTTATTGCTGCTTTGGTTCCGGCCTCATCACTGTCATAAGCAAGATACACTCTGTCAGTATACCTTTTTATAAGATTGACCTGTCCTACCGTAAGTGCCGTTCCCAAGGATGCCACAGCGTTGTCGAATCCTGCCTGATGCATTGAAATGACATCCATATATCCTTCGCAGAATATGATTCCTTTCCTTTTACTCTTCTTGGCAAGATTAAGTCCGTAAAGATTACGGCTCTTATCAAAAACCGGCGTGTCCTGTGAATTAATATACTTCGGTGTGCCATCTCCCATCACACGTCCACCAAAACCTATCACCCGGTTATTGGGATCAACTATCGGATACATAACACGATTCCAGAACCTGTCTGAAGGTCCATGTTTTTCATCTATTCTTATAAGTCCCGCCTTGACCATCTCATCATCAGAGTATCCCTTGGATCTCAGATATTTATACAAATCATCACTGTATTTATCGGAATAGCCCAGGCCGAAATTAGTAATTGTCTCATCCGTCAGACCTCTTTTTTTCAGATATGCAAGTGCCGTCTTTCCGTGATCTGTCTTTAACAGATAGTGAAAATATCCTGCCGCAAGCTTGTTCATATCCTTTATCTTAGTCCGCTCATCCGCCCGTTTCTTCTCGTCACCTGTCATATTCTTTTCAGGAAGAGTTATTCCGGCTCTTTCCGCAAGCACCTCAACCGCCTCGGGAAATGTCATGTTCTCATGCTCCATTATAAATGTATATACATTACCGCCGACTCCGCAGCCAAAACAATGATACATCTGCTTCTCCCTGCTTACGTGAAACGATGGTGTCTTCTCATGATGAAACGGGCAACAGGCCGAATAGGAATTACCCTTGTGCTTTAGGTTTACATAACTTCCTATCACATCCACTATATCATTTCTTGAACGTACATCTTCAATTATCTCATCCGAATAATACAACCATATCACCTACCACTTCCAGCCCGTCGGTTCGAATGCCTCCTGAAATTTCAGAACGGCATAATTATCAGTCATTCCTGCAATATAGTCACAGACGACAATCTCTCTTTCCTCGCCGTCTTCAATCATCTTCACATATTCATCGGTCATAGCCTCCGGCCTTGACATATAATAATGGAAAAGCTCCTGAAGCATTCTTTTCGCCTTACCCTCTTCTCCCTTTGCGACCGGATTGGTATATACTGCCTCAAAAAGAAAGCTCCTAAGCCCTGTCATGGCCTGACGTATCTCCGGAGAGCATATAATGTCTCCTTTTCCGTCACTATTAAGTATTACATCATGTATGATGGTATTAAGCCTGTCCCTCGTTCTGTTGCCGAGCAGATCAGTACAATTTCGCGGAAGTTCATCCTCCCTTAAAATACCACCCCTGATGGCATCATCAATATCATGATTAATATATGCAATCTTATCCGATATCTGGACAATCTTTCCCTCTAACGTAGACGGATTACCGGTAGTCTTATGGTTGAGAATACCATCCCTTACCTCCACAGTAAGATTGAGGCCTTTCCCTTTCTTCTCCAGATGCTCAACCACCCGAATACTCTGTTCATTGTGCTTAAACCCCTTACTGCATACTTCATTCAATGCCCTCTCACCTGCATGGCCGAATGGAGTATGTCCCAGATCATGACCAAGTGCAATTGCCTCCGTAAGTTCTTCATTGAGTCTCAGAGCCCTTGCGATAGTCCTTGCCGTCTGAGAAACCTCAAGTGTATGCGTCATTCTCGTTCTGTAATGGTCTCCTTCCGGAGATAAGAACACCTGTGTCTTCTCTTTAAGACGTCTGAATGATTTACTGTGGATTATACGATCTCTGTCCCTCTGATATATAGTTCTGACATCACACATGGGTTCGTCCACATCCCTGCCTTTAGATTGGTCAGAAAATGCAGCATACTCGCAAAGATATTCGTGCTCCCATGCTTCTAACTTCTCTCGTACATTCACGGCTTACATCCCTTTCTGTCTGTTCTATAATAAAACGTAATTTCTATCTCTTTCCAAGAACGCCTAATTCAATCCTGCTGCAAAATGCACTTACACACCAGACATATTCATCTGCGCATTCCGGCATTCTTACAAATATCGACTTATAGGATACATATTTAGACAACTAATGGACGGAATAAACCCGCCCATTAATTAATATACTACACAAATTTCAAAAATCCTTTTTTTATTTTTTATTTTTTCTGCCACATTACAAAAAAAATCCGCCGTATCTGAAAAAGGACTTGTCCGACAATTTATGAATAAAAACGAAATTTGGATTTATAGTCTTAAAAGCTTCACTTTGGCTTGTTTTTGGTAAAACGCTACTCCATAGCAAAGTATCTGCTCATAACCATCAATACCGTCAGCATACTTTTCATCCATGATCTGTTTTATAGCTTTATCGCAATCCTTATCCAGATCAGATTCCTTATCGGATTTCTTCGCCTCTATGATGATAGCTCTGCGATTTCGCCTATCCTTTAAGAATATATCCGGTCTCCCAAGCCCCTTTTCTTTATTGGACTCAACGCTATAACCTCTTCCAACGAAAACTCCGGTGAGAAACGCGTGATAATAATCCTCATGATAATCGTTATAACTTATGGTATTCCATAACAGTTCTGATGCTATTTCAGTAGCCCGATCTTCGTCCCCATTCCATAAAGTACTTATTAATTCATTGATGACATCTATATTAACAGTTTCGTTGAAATACTTGACCACTGTATCTTCGAATATTGATGTAATCTCTTTATTGGGGATTTTAAGTAAAACCATATCATCACCCTCTTCAGGATCCGCCTTGGTAATATACCCCGTCATCAGCAGAACACTCCACAGATTATCCTCTGATGAATGCAGCGTATCATATGTCAATTCATCCGAAATTGTCTGATTGATCATGCCACCATTCAAGAGCGTTTCGAACTTATCTGCAACGTCAAAGTCTGTTCTCTTCACAAAAGTCATCAAGATTCCGTTATGACTGGTGTTCTTCCAATAATTCTTTGGCTTGGCATCTTTTCTCTTCTTCAATGCCGAAAGATAGTTTATAACATCCCAAGGACAATATACATAGCTGTTACCAAACACATAGCCATCATACCATTCCTTGATAATATCCGCCTTGTCTATCCGGTCTGCCGCCTCAAGGATTGCATCCACTTCATCACCAGAAAAGCCGAAGTAATCCGAAAAATCTTCGTCAAGAACAGAGTATGAGGCAAAATTATTAGTCCCTGTAAAAATGCTCTCCTTTGCTATGCGAAGACAGCCCGTAATCACTGCAAACTGAAGGAACTCATTATCTTTAAGAGCAGTACTCATAATTCCCTTAATAACATCAAGCATTTTAGAATAGTAACCGTTCTTTGCCGTATCCTTTTCACTCGCTTTTGCAAGAGGGACATCATACTCGTCAATCAAGAGAATAACTTTCTTGTCATAAACAGCATTCATCATTCGCATAATTGTCTTAAGCGAATTCTTAACTTCTGCAGGGGTACTTTTCTCAGATTGTAACCTGTCTAAGGTTTCGCAATCATACTTGTTTACCTGATCGCCCTTTACCAAATCGGACAAATCTTTACTGATATCTGCGAGCCGTACCTTAAGCATTTCATATGCGCCGTCAAAATCTTCTGCTTCAACATCCTTAAACGAAACAAACAATACCGGATACTTATTCATCCACTCCTTACAGAAATCTTCATGTTCTGTTATAGCAAGCCCTTCAAATATGTGCTCGCTATTCTTCCGTATGCTGAAGAAATTCTCCATCATACTCATCATAAGCGTTTTCCCAAACCTGCGTGGTCTGGTGAAAAGTGTAACCTTGTTATCAGTATCGTTAACAAGTTCATAAATCAGTTCCGTCTTATCAACATAGTAATTACCTGATTTTCTGAGCTCCTCAAAATCAGATTTTCCGACGCCCACCTTAAAATCCATACAACAACCTCCTCCCGAAGGATCCCATCTATTTCATCCTCATATCAACAAATACGAATTATCTTCCAATATAATTGACAATCTCACCTGACAGCCTTAAGTGTATGCGTCAATTTCCATCTCCCAACCTCATTAACTTGCATAAATCCGGCTTCAAGAAGTGCTTATTTTTCATGTTCGACGGTCAGGGGAGTATCATAGTGATAAATACATCATCCGGCAAATTCTGTTCATGCCTAATACGAAGCAATTCCTACCTAAAGAACGCTTCCTACTCATCTAAATCAGCAAAATATCTCGTCTTGATTTTTGCATAATAATCCAAATAAAATATTACTATGAAACAATCAAAATTTCAACAAAAACCGAAAGACACTTGATGAAAAAAATGTGTGTTCGGAAAGTATTGATTTTACTATAAATAATAGCACTCCATCATATTTGATTAAGTGCTATAAAAGTAGTGCGGATGACAGGGCGCACGATGTCCGGGGGACATCGGTTCTGCGCCGACCGACCGGAGTGGAACGGAGATCGAACCTCAGGTTCGATTCTCCGCCGTACAAAAAAGGACTTGCACAGCAAGTCCTTTTTAGTGCGGATGACAGGAATCGAACCTGCACACCGAAGTACTAGATCCTAAGTCTAGCGCGTCTGCCAGTTCCGCCACATCCGCATGTTATTAAAAAGAAAAGAAGCATCTCTGCTTCTTTAAGTGAAGCACGGGGGATTCGAACCCCCGACAACCTGATTAAAAGTCAGGTGCTCTACCGACTGAGCTAGTGCTCCGCAATATAATATATCTATCATAAACCCTGTCTTGTTGTAAAAAAGCTGGGGTAACCAGATTCGAACTGGTGAATGCAGGAGTCAAAGTCCTGTGCCTTACCGCTTGGCGATACCCCAGTACTCTCTGCATCCATGACAGGTAACACAAACCATATACAATCTATTATACCAATCATAATTGCAAGGGTGGGTAAAGGGATTCGAACCCTTGGCCTCCAGAGCCACAATCTGGCGCGCTAACCAACTGCGCCATACCCACCATGTAGCGTGCTCGAAGGGATTCGAACCCCCGACCCACGGCTTAGAAGGCCGTTGCTCTATCCAGCTGAGCTACGAACACACGTTACACTTAATTGCGTAACAAAAGCGGGTGATGGGAATCGAACCCACGTATCTAGCTTGGAAGGCTAGTGTTCTACCATTGAACTACACCCGCATACAGATGATTGTGAATTAGCTGAGTATTGGAAGATCGGGGTGACAGGATTCGAACCTGCGACCTCTTGATCCCAAATCAAGCGCTCTAGCCAAGCTGAGCCACACCCCGCTTTCACGGTCTCATCGCTGACGCATGAACTAATATATCAAAACAATTCCAATTTGTCAACTGTTTTTTT
>CAJOLO010000070.1 GCA_905235345.1 uncultured Lachnospiraceae bacterium | reverse complement strand
AGTATATTAATTCCTAACGGAACCTTCAAACCTAAATTCTCAAGTTTCTCCTTATGTCTGAACACATCCCACAAATCACCATTAAGACATATCTCGCCTTTATCGATTGCAATAACATGTTCAGCATATTCCGCCACTTCCTCCATATTGTGTGATACTATCACAATTGTTATGCCCTGCTCAATTTGCAGTCTCTTAAGCATATCCAGAAGATTCTTAGCAGCCTCAGGATCAAGCCCTGCAGTAGGTTCATCAAGTACCATATATTCCGGTTCCATGGCAAGCACACCTGCAATGGCTACTCTTCGTTTCTGTCCTCCTGACATTGTAAGAGGCGAGGCATCATATATTGTATCAGGAAGTCCTACCGCCTCAATGGCTCTATATGCACGTTGTTGCGCTTCAACCTTCGGAATATCCATATTTCTTGGACCAAAACACACATCCTGCTCTACAGTCTCTGCAAACAGTTGATATTCGGGATACTGAAATACCAATCCCACCTTTTGTCTCAGTTCTTTAATCGGAAAATCCTTGTCTGATATGTCTTTACCGTCATAATAGACACTCCCGCTATCCGGAATAAGCAGTCCGTTGAGGTGCTGCATAAGGGTTGATTTTCCTGAACCGGTATGCCCGATAACTGCAACGAATTCGCCCTTTCCTATATGCATATTCACATTATTCAATGCAATACGTTCATTGGCATATCCTTTGTTATATATATATGTTACATTATTAAGCAAAATCCCCTCTGCCGGATTAACATTCTTCTTACTACCACTATCCTCAATGTACTTTCCATCTTGATCTTCAGTGAAATTTCCATTATGATTCACAGTGCACTTCTCTCCATGATCCTCACTGTACTTCCCGTTTTGGTTCTCATTATATCTATCATTATACTTTTTTCCATACTTCAGGCACATAAGATCAATCAACTGTTCTTCGTTCTCTATATTAGCTGCCTCACTTTCCGTTATAATTCCCTGTCCTGCAAGAAATCTTATATATTGGTAAAGTTTTGGAAGCATAAGTCCACATTTCATAAGTGTCTGTTCATCAGCGAATATCTGCTCCGGTCTTCCCTGTCCCGCAATACGTCCTTCTTTCATAACAAACACCTTATCAGCTGCATACACCTCATCCATATAATGAGTTATCCATATTATTGTAATACCTTTTTCCTTGTTGAGTTTTACTGCCGTATCTAACATCTGACCTCTGCTTTTCGGGTCTAACATTGCTGTAGCCTCGTCAAATATTATGCATTTGGGCTCCATTGCAAGCACTCCTGCAATTGCCACCCGCTGTTTCTGTCCGCCCGAAAGCTTATTAGGTGAGCTTGTCCTATATTCCTCCATATCTGTGGCGAGCAAGGCTGCATCTACCTGATTCCATATCTTCTCAGTTGAAAATCCTAGATTTTCAGGACCAAATGCCACATCCTCCTCCACAACACTTCCAACGATCTGATTATCAGGATTCTGGAATACCATTCCTGCTGATTTACGAATATCAAGACGCATCTCCTCGTTCTCAGTGTCCATTCCATCAACTATGACCTCTCCCTCACTGGGAAGTAACAAAGCATTGATCTGTTTTGCAAGAGTAGATTTGCCTGAACCGTTTCGACCCAATATAGCAACAAAATCACCTTGTTCAACTTCAAGGGATACATCTGAAAGTGCTTCCACCATCTCCTCCACATTTCCCTCTTCATCACGCCTGAAATATTCAAATGTCAATTTTTTGATATCAATCAATTTCATCGGTATTATCCTCTTGGTTTTTCATAGTCTTTATTTGACCGAATAACATCTTTGTCTATACAGTAGCATAGCTGAACAGTTGCCAACATTTCTTATTATACAAAATAGACTGCTTTAAGACAAGTCAGAATATCTATCTTGTACTTAAAACAGTCTATATTTGGGCTTAATATTAAATTCTTATAATATTTTACTCAGCAAGTTTTGATGTCATAGCCTCTACAACTGCATCAAGCTGTGACTGAATGTTATCTGAAGTAATCTCCTTGTTAATAATACCTTCACCCAAAGCAGCTACAGGTGCCCAATACTCATTGATCTGAGAAATTGAAGGCTGAGGAGTTGCATACTCTGTCTGAGCGAGCAATGCACATGTTGCCTCATCTTCTGCTATAGTCGGATTATCCTGTAATGCCATAATAGCAGGAGAAACTCCACACTCCGTATAACGAATCAACTGGTTCTCTTCATTAGCCAGCCATTCAGCAAATAACTGTTCTGCAAGAGGAGCTTCTGTAATTGACTTAACAGAGAAACATCTATAATCTGCAAAATTGCTCAGATTAGCCTCTTTACCATTGACATTGATTGTTGGAAGTGCAACCGCACCAAATCATCTCCATTACAGAGACTTCTTCACTACTATGGGCTCGGCTGACTTCTCACAGTTCGTTGTTACCAGGCTAATGTAACCTCTGTCAGACCTCCACGTTTAAGGTGCACACTCTTTCCCTCCATGTATCCACCACATTTACTCTGCTACTTCAAAGGTAGTAATTAGACTTTATTTTATAGACACCCTTGCTGTTCAGCTATACACTTCCCACTACCTGGGTGTGTTCGGGACTTGCACCCGTTAGAGCACACCCATGCGCGCAAACAAAAATAGGAGACTGTTAAAACAGTCTCCCAAAATTACATTTATCTTTAAACCAACTCAAGAATAACTTCCATAGCCGCATCACCCTTACGAGGACCAACTTTGATGATTCTTGTATAACCACCATTACGTCCCTCGTACTTAGGACCGTACTCATCAAATAACTTCTCTGTAAGATCAACCTTCTTGGTTCCTCTCTTCTTACCTGCTGCCTCGGTCGGAACTTCAACTACAGGATAAAGAACCTTTAACATCTGTCTTCTTGCATGAAGCTTAGATGGCTTATCCTTCTTAACTGTCTTCTCGACTTCATCATAAACTGTAACTTTCTTACCGTCTACAACCTCTTTGATTCTCTTACCATCTTTGTCTTTCTTAGCTACCTTAGCAGTTACGGTAACCTCATCATAGTTATCCTTTTCCTTAACTGCTAATGTAATAAGACTCTCAGCAATCTTGCGAACTTCCTTAGCTCTTGCCTCAGTAGTTGTAATCTTGCCATTATATAATAACTGTGTTACCTGATTACGAAGTAACGCTTTTCTCTGTGCCTGCTTCTTTCCAAGCTTTCTATACATTGCCATAATGTAATGTCCTCCTTCACTTTGCTTACTATTATTCGGCTTAAGTGGTCTTTCTATTTATTAATCGTCTCCGTTATTGAGGGATAGACCAAGTTCTTTCAACTTGTTAAGCACTTCATCAAGTGACTTTCTACCCAGGTTACGAACCTTCATCATATCCTCAGTTGTCTTGCTCGTAAGCTCTTCAACTGTATTAATACCTGCACGCTTCAGACAGTTAAATGAACGAACTGAAAGCTCTAACTCATCAATGTTCATCTCAAGAACTTTCTCTTTCTCATTATCTTCCTTCTCTACCATAACCTCGGCAGACTTAGCATTCTCTGAAAGATCAATGAAAAGGCTTAAATGCTCACTTAACACCTTAGCTGCAAGACTTACTGCCTCATCCGGCGGAAGTGTTCCATTAGTATACACGTCCAATGTAAGCTTATCGTAATCTGTTGTCTGACCAACACGGGTATCTGTTACTGTAAGATTAACACGCTCTACCGGTGTATATATAGAATCAATTGCAATCATATCGATAGAAGCATCATCCTTCTTGTTCTTATCAGAACCGACATAACCTCTACCCTTTGTGATAGTTAATTCCATATCCAATCTCGCATCCGGACCTGAAAGAGTTGCAATAACCAAATCAGGATTCAATATCTCGATATCACTATCTACATGAATATCTGCTGCAGTTACAACACCCTCGCCCACATACTCAATATATGCCTGCTTAGGTTCATTAGATGTGCTATTGTTCTTAATAGCCAATTCCTTGATATTCATAACTATCTCAGTCACATCTTCTTTAACACCCGGAATTGAACTAAATTCATGTAACACACCCTTAATCTTAATATAGCTTACAGCGGAACCTGGTAAAGATGATAACATAATTCTTCTTAATGAGTTACCAAGTGTTGTACCATATCCTCTCTCTAAAGGTTCTACTACAAATTGACCGTATCTGTTGTCTTCTGAGATTTCTTTAATCTCAATTCTTGGTATTTGAAATTCAAACACGTTACGAACCTCCCTTTATTATTATTACTACACTTCTAAGAGTATACAGTCTTTGCAGAACTTTCTGCTAAGACTGTATATCTTATAATCTGCATTGCTAATTCGATATCGTAGATTACTTAGAATATAACTCGACAATAAGTGTCTCGTTAACAGGAACATCAATCTGCTCTCTTAAAGGAAGCTCTATTACTGTACCTGAAAGATTTTCCTGATCTGACTCCAACCATGCAGGAACCAATCTTCCGCCTGTAACCTCTAAGATATCCTTATATCTCTGTAATGATTTACTCTTCTCACGAATTTCAATCTTGTCACCTGCTTTAATTCTATATGAAGGGATGTTAACGCTTTTACCATTAACTAATACATGCTTATGACCAACAATCTGTCTTGCCTCTTTACGTGTTCTGGCAAATCCAAGACGAAATACCACATTATCAAGTCTTGACTCCAAAAGGATCATAAGATTAGGACCTGTAAGTCCTTTCATTCTCTCTGCTGTTGCGTAAAGATTACGGAAAGGCTTCTCTAATACACCGTAAATGAACTTAGCCTTCTGCTTCTCACGAAGCTGTAATCCGTACTCGCTCATCTTTCTGTTTGAGCGTACCAACTTTCTATTTGACTTCTTATCTATTCCAAGAACCTGAGGCTCCATGCCCAAAGATCTGCATCTTTTGAGAACCGGTGTTCTATCTACTGCCATCTTATTATACCTCCTATTACACTCTTCTACGCTTTGGTGGACGACATCCATTGTGTGGAACAGGTGTTACGTCACGGATACTAAGTACCTCAAGACCTGCTGCCTGAAGTGCACGAATTGCTGCCTCACGACCTGAACCCGGTCCTTTAACCATTACGTCTACTTTCTTAAGACCATGAACCAATGCTGCCTTCGTTGCAGTCTCTGCTGCCATCTGAGCTGCGTAAGGAGTTGACTTCTTAGAACCCTTGAATCCAAGCTCTCCTGCACTTGCCCATGAAAGAGCATTACCTTCATTGTCGGTTAATGTAACAATTGTATTATTAAAAGATGACTGAATATGTGCCTGACCGTGTTCAACGTTCTTCTTAACACGCTTCTTTGTCACTTTCTTTGTAACTTTAGCCATTATAACTTAACCTCCTGATTATTTCTTCTTGTTTGCTACTGTTCTCTTAGGACCTTTACGAGTTCTTGCATTGGTCTTAGTCTTCTGACCACGAACCGGCAAACCTTTTCTATGACGAATTCCACGATAACAACCAATCTCCTGAAGACGCTTGATATTAAGCGCAATCTCTCTACGAAGATCACCCTCTACCATCTGAGTCTCATTGATTATCTCGCTGATTCTCTTAACCTCATCGTCTGTAAGATCACGGACGCGGGTATCAGGATTAACATTAGCTTCTTTTAAAATACGCTGAGATGATGGAAGTCCAATACCATAGATATAAGTAAGTCCAATCTCAACACGCTTTTCTCTTGGTAAATCTACACCTGAAATACGAGCCATACTGACTGCTACCTCCATTTAATAAATATCATTGTCTTATTATCTCTTTAATCGTTCATACCATAATATATTATTCTAAATAGTATCACGATTATCTTTCAGGAACGCTATACCCATTATTCCTTAGTTTAGGTAATAAATGCTTGTCTAACAATTATCCCCTTTACTATGTACCAAGCATTGCTGATATCTCTATCGGGTAATATAGAGGTGAAATGCATACCAGTAATAAATGATACCTCCCCACAGATGTAAAATCTGCTCTATTGTTATGCTATACAGGTTCATGACACCCGTATATACAGCCGCTTTCAAATTCATCTTCTAAATATAAGATCAGGTATATTATAGAAGTAACTTCGTACCGGGAATACGGTACTACTTTGGTTTACAAACCGGAAAAGGAATAAAGATGGGCTATCATCTAACCTTGTCTCTGTTTGTGCTTCGGGTTTTCGCAGATCACACGAATGCTGCCTTTTCTTTTTATGACTTTGCACTTGTCGCAAATCGGCTTAACTGATGCTCTAACCTTCATTAGAATACTCTCCTTTCGATTTGATTCAATTAAAGTTCAGTCCACTGCAAATTAGTATTCTATCATTTTTATCAATCCATTGCAAGCATATTTTCTAATTTTTTCTATTTTTTTCTATTTTTCTCTCCATTTAATTCTTCCTTTTGAAAGATCATACGGAGATAACTCTAATGTTACCTTATCACCGGGTAATATCTTTATATAATTCATTCTTAACTTTCCACTAATATGTGCCAATACTTCATGGTCATTTTCCAGCTTAACCTTGAACATGGCATTAGGTAACTTCTCAATTACAGTTCCTTCAATTTCAATTACATCTGCTTTTGACATATATTCGTCCTCCTTCATTTTGTATATCGTGAAGTCCTTTTACGACTTCACGATTATGTTTTACAATTCGATTCCCGGAGCCTGTGAAAGAATTTCCGGTCCGTTCTCTGTTATAAGAATGGTATTCTCATAATGAGATGCGGGAAGATTGTCTTCTGTTACAACTGTCCAGTCATCATCCTCCCAATATACCTCATAAGTTCCCATAGCTATCATAGGTTCTACCGCTATTGTCATTCCTGCACAGAGCTTAATCCCTCTGCGCTTTCCGACAAAATTAGGTACCTCCGGCTCTTCATGAAGTTTTGCTCCTACACCATGACCCACAAGATCACGTACGACACCATACCCAAAACTTTCGGCATATTCCTGCACAGCTCTACTTATATCAGAAATATGATTTCCCGGAACTGCCTGCTCTATACCCTTGAAAAAGCTTTCCTTTGTTACCTTTACAAGCTGCCTGACCTCCTTCGAGGCTCCGGGCATTATGTGAGTACGTGCTGAATCCGAATGATAACCCTTATATATTACTCCGGCATCCAGGCTTACTATATCGCCCTCCTGAATAATTCTTTTCTTACTTGGAATACCATGCACAACCTCTTCATTTATGGATACGCAAATCGATGCGGGATATCCGTTATAATTTAAAAATGATGGAATACAGTTGTAGCTTCGGATAACTTCTTCCCCAATCCGGTCTATTTCATATGTTGACATTCCCGGACGAATCTGTTTTCTCATCTCCTCATGTGTAATGGCAAGAATTCTGCCTGCCTCTTTCATGAGTTCTATTTCTGCTTTTGATTTAATTGAAACCGCCATTTTTACTCACCTAATATATCTGTTATTGCTTTAAATACATCATTCATATCTACTGTTCCGTCGACCTCTTTGATAATTCCCTTCTTCGTGTAATAATCGATTAACGGCTGAGTCTGTTCATGATATACGGAAAGTCTGTTCTTAACTGTCTCCGGCTTATCATCATCACGAATTATAAGATCTGCTCCACAGGTATCACACTTGCCTTCAACCTTAGTAGGACTATATACTATATGATATGTTGCACCGCAACCTACACATGCACGTCTTCCGCCCATTCTCTTAATAATATTCTCATCAGGAACCTCAACATTGATTGCATAGTCAACAGTCTCACCTATTGCTGTAAGTGCCTTGTCAAGAGCCTCAGCCTGTGGAATAGTTCTGGAAAACCATCAAGCACATAACCGTTAGCGCAATCAGGTTCTTTAAATCTGTCAATTACAAGATCAACAACCAACTCATCAGGAACCAGCTCGCCCTTGTCCATATACTGCTTAGCCTTAGCACCAAGCTCTGTACCGTTCTTAATGTTTGCACGGAATATGTCACCTGTTGAAATATGCGGAATACCATACTTTGCAGCGATCATCTTTGCCTGTGTTCCCTTACCTGCACCGGGAGCACCTAACATAATAATCTTCATAGCTTTTCCTCCTTTTTCTTATCTAATCTGACTATTGAAAACTGATTTGTACTCTTTCATCCTTCTTAATATCCTATCAGTTTAATTCAATAAATACATATGCAAAAAACACATATATATAACCACAAACAGCTACTATGTACGTTGTCTGTTTTTCGAATGGACTCTTTGCAACCGCTGGTACTTGATGAATGGACACCAAAGGTGTTCATGAATCCAGTACCGCTGCGCTTACAACGGAGCGAAAGCGTGTCCTGTCGAAAAATAGACAACGTACATAGTAGCGTCCGCTTTTAAATACACAAATTAATAATAAATCTAGTTATTCAAGAAACCTGAATAGTTTCTCACAAGCATCTGTGACTCTAACTGTTTCATTGTCTCCAGAATGACTCCAACAATGATTATGAGAGATGTTCCACCAAATGATACATCTGCCTTAAATCTACCA
>CAJOLO010000069.1 GCA_905235345.1 uncultured Lachnospiraceae bacterium | reverse complement strand
TGAAACTTTGTGTTGCATTTTTCATAAGTTTTATATAAAATAAAATTCAGAAGTTATTAAGAACATTTATCGAAATGAGGTACTTAAGACATGAAACATATGATTAATTTTGAGAATTTCAGCAAGGAAGAGCTTTCTGCTATTATAGACCTTGCTTACGATATGAAGAAATCTCCTGAGAAGTATTCGGAAGCTTTGAAGGGAAAGAAGTTATATACATTGTTTGAGAAGACATCTACGAGAACCTTCCTTTCATTTACCACCGGAATTACCGAGCTTGGCGGAACCTATTATAATCAGCTTTGGAAGGATTCCAATTTTGTACTCGGAGAGCCTGTTTCCGAACTCAAGTATGTATGCAGAAACGTTGACATCATTATGGCACGTCTTATCAGTAATGATACGGTCAATAGGTTTTGTGAATATTCCACGGTACCATTTATCAACGGATGTGATTCCACATATCATCCATGTCAGATATTGGCGGATGCACTGACCTTGAAGGAACATTTTGGCGGGCTTAATGTGAAGCTGCTTTATATCGGTGCCAAGAATAATGTATTCAATTCGTTGGTAGAGTTTTTCGCAAAGATGGGTGAGGGCACAATATATGGTCTTACACCGCTGGTCAATGAAACCGGTGTTGATGCTGATTTCTATGAGAGAGCCAAAGCCAGTGGTTATTACGTCGAGTTAGACTCTTCAATGTCGATGGAGGAAGCTAAGAAATACGTGGCTGATATGGATGTGCTTTATACTGATACATGGGTTGATATGGAATTCTTCAATAATCCGGCTTATCAGAAGCAAAAGGAAGAGACTTTAGCGAAGATGATGCCATACCAGATAAATAAGGAGCTGCTTGCCGGAAGCAAAGCAAAGGTAATGCATGATATGCCGATGCATGTTGGATACGAGATCAGTCAGGAAGTTGTTGATGATAATCTTGAATTTATATTAGATCAGGCGGAGAACAGACGACATGCTGAGAAAGCTGTGATGGTCACGCTGTTGAATAGTTAATATAATATAATAAAAATCCTGTCAGGGCTTAATAATTAAAAGTCTTCCGGCAGGATTTTTGTTGTGCTTTGGTGAATTTATGTTGTGTGCCTGTTATTAACAGAATTGAAGTAATGGTGGATTTGGATAAGTAAGATATTCGATAAGAGTAAGTGGTTGGAATGGAGAATATATAACATGGAAATAGATGTAGTGCTGAATGGTCTTGCCATAATTCTGTTCCTGGGATTTGGAATCGGATGCGTTGTGGCATTTTCCATATTGGACAAGCAGAAGGATATCATTATTCCGAGCAGATATGGCAGGCAGACGGATCCCTTGGAAATTGTTTATGTCAATGTAGCACTTCTAATGGTTGCATTTATGCTGTTTGAAAAAAGCTACAGATTTCTTCCGGCACTTATCGTGTTCGTACTGCTGATTTTTTTTAACAGTAGAATGAGCAGCGGGATAAGCCCGATTGGGGTGTTTGTTGGCTCGACATTTCTGGAATGGGATAAGCTAATTGGTTATCGGATTATCAACGATCAGATAAGTACAGTGCAGATCAGGGTGTATGCAGGCGGTAAGCAGTATATACTTCGTTGTGATAAGGAGTTAAGACGTGATGCAGAGCACCTGTTCATAGAACATGGGGTAGAATTGTTAAGAGAGGAGTAGAATTATGCGACATTTGATTGATCCTATGGATTTAAGTGTGGAGGAGATTGATGAACTGCTTGATCTTGCAGATGACATCATAGCGAATCCGGACAAATATGCTCATGCTTGTGAGGGAAAAAAGCTTGCGACATTATTCTTTGAGCCGAGTACCCGTACAAGGTTAAGCTTTGAGGCGGCTATGATGGAACTTGGAGGTAATGTGCTGGGATTCTCTTCGGCAGATTCATCTTCGGCAACGAAGGGAGAGAGTGTGGCAGATACCGTTAAGGTAGTTTCGTGCTATGCGGATATCATTGCAATGCGACATCCTAAGGAGGGTGCACCCTGTCTTGCGGCGATGAAGTCAGACGCTCCTATAATTAATGCCGGTGACGGCGGACACAACCATCCGACCCAGACTCTTACGGATATACTTACAATACGAAGGGAAAAAGGCCGGCTTAACGACCTTACTATCGGCTTCTGCGGAGATCTGAAATTCGGTCGTACAGTGCATTCGCTTATCAAGGCGATGTCGAGATATTCGAATATCCATTTTATCATGATATCTCCTGAGGAATTGGAGATACCAGAGTATCTTCGTCAGGAGGTATTCGAACAGGGTGGAATTGAATATGAGCAGGTCAGGACCATAGATGAGGTTATTGATAAACTGGATATTCTCTATATGACGAGAGTTCAGAGGGAGCGTTTCTTCAATGAGGCAGACTATATCCGGTTGAAGGATACATATATATTAGATATGAAGAAATTAAAGTGTGCGAAGAAGGATTTAAGCATTCTGCATCCTCTTCCGAGGGTAAATGAAATATCCGTAGAGGTGGATGACGATCCCAGAGCATGCTATTTCAGGCAGGCACTTTACGGAAAGTATATAAGAATGGCGCTGATACTTAAACTGTTGGAGGAGGCGAAGGTATGAATATAGATAGTATACAGAACGGAATTGTACTTGATCATATAACAGCGGGAAAAGCAATGTTAGTGTATAAGTATCTGAAATTAGATGAGCTCGATTGTTCAGTTGCAATAATCAAGAATGCCACGAGCCGTAAGATGGGAAGAAAGGATATTCTCAAGATTGACCATCCGGATTACGATATTAATCTTGATATACTGGGATATGTGGATCCCGGAATTTCCGTCAGTATTATTAAGGATGGCAATACTATTGAGAAGAAGAAGGTGGATCTTCCGGAACAGATCGTTAATGTGGTAAAATGCAAAAACCCAAGATGTATCACCACCACCGAGCAGGGTATTAAGCAGATATTCAAATTGACAGACAGAAAAAAAAGGATTTACCGGTGTCTTTATTGTGAAACTGAAAATCAAGGTGAGGTCATTCACTGGTAGGAATATGGGTTTATGTCTGCGAATTGCAGGAATGAACCGATGAATTACTATTGTGGTTTTTTACATTTTATGTAAATTTTCTTAAGATTTTCTAAAAAATTTTTAGTTTTTATGTAAAAAAGATTTACAAATTCGTGAATCATGCTATAATAGGCACAGTTATGCTTGCTAATAGTGGGCTCTTAACTATATTATAGAGGTGCAATAATGGAACAGTATGTTATAAAGGGTGGTAATCCGCTGGTTGGTGAGGTTTCCATCGCAGGAGCGAAGAATGCAGCACTCGGAATACTTGCTGCAGCGATCATGACTGATGAAGAGGTTGTGGTTGAGAACGTTCCTAATGTTAGAGATACGAGAGTACTTTTGCAGGCAATCGAAGGTATTGGTGCAAGAGTTAATTACATAGATGAACACACTGTAAGAATCTGCGGAGGAACGATCAATCCCAATGCAGATAATTGTGTGGATGATGAATTTATCCGTAAGATTCGGGCTTCTTATTATCTTCTCGGTGCAATGCTTGGAAAATATAAGAAGTCGTCGGTGGCATTACCGGGAGGATGTAATATCGGTAGCCGTCCGATTGACTTGCATATTAAAGGATTTAAGGCTTTAGGTGCAAGTGTCGATATTCACAGCAGTATGATTCATGTAGAGGCAGACCAGCTTGTCGGTAATCATATATATATGGATGTGGTTTCTGTAGGTGCGACTATTAATATTATGCTGGCGGCTGTCATGGCACAAGGCAAGACTGTAATTGAGAATGCTGCGAAGGAGCCTCATATAGTTGATGTGGCGAACTTCCTTAACAGTATGGGAGCTAATATTAAAGGTGCCGGTACGGATGTTATCAGAATTCGCGGAGTGGAGAAACTAAAAGGTACGGAGTATTCCATTATACCGGATCAGATAGAGGCGGGAACATTTATGGTTGCTGCAGCTGCAACCAAGGGTGATATAACAATCAATAATGTCATACCTAAGCATTTAGAGGCAATATCTTCAAAGCTTAAGGAGATTGGTGCCGTTGTCATGGAGTATGATGACGCAGTGAGGGTTGTCAGCAATCACAGGCTTGGCTCTACCAATATTAAGACCTTGCCATATCCCGGATTTCCTACAGATATGCAGCCGCAGATGGCGGTTATTCTTGCTCTTTCAGAGGGTACATCTATTATTACGGAGAGCATATTCGAGAATCGTTTCAAGTATGTTGATGAGCTGTTCCGCATGGGCGGTCAGATAAAAGTAGAGGGTAATACTGCCATTATTGATGGCGTTGATAAATTTACAGGTGCCAATGTGATCGCACCGGATCTTAGAGCGGGGGCTGCACTTGTTATAGCAGGTCTTGTTGCGGATGGATTTACAGTGGTCGAAGACATCAAGTATATCCAACGCGGATATGAAGCGTTTGATGAAAAGCTTCGTGGCCTTGGCGGTCAGATTGAGGTTGTCGAGACAGATAAAGATATTCAGAAATTCAAGTTAAAAGTTAGTTAATATAATTCCATTACGGAGTATCCCAAGCTCCAATATCATTATAATCTTTTCATTTGTATTTTAGGCAAAGCAAGGAAACTGCAAAATATTTTGCAGTCTTGTTTTGTTTGAGGCATTTCGTGTGAACCGTGTCGGTTCGGGATTTTCATTTGTTATATGAGAATATACAAAGGGGGCAGAAGATATTGGATGATGTTTTGATGCTTAAGGATATGCGGTGGGAAGATTGTTATATAAAGGATTATCTTTGTATTAGCGGATATAGAGTGGTAGAGATGGATATTCAGGATGAAGATAATTTTGAGAAGAATCTGGCGCATAAGGATGTTGTTATATTAGCTTGTGAAAATGCAAGGTTCTTTTTTGACAAGGTGGAAAAGGTAAGATTATATACAGAGATACCCTTGATGGTCGTTGCGAAGACGGATGATGAATGGGCAAGGATTAAAGTGTTCCAGTTAGGGGCAGATGATTATATTACCGTACCTTTTCAGGAGATGGCTTTTATTGCAAGAATACAGGCGAGGATAGATCAGTTCCGGAGACTTACAAGGTTATTTGGACACATAAGAGTGAGGGATTTGATAATTGAATCATTGAACCGTAAGGTATATCTGAACAACGAAGAAATTATAATGACAGTTAAGGAATTTGACATTCTGTTATATCTGGCACAGCATGGTAATATCCCTGTGGCAAAGGATGAGTTATACTATGCCGTGTGGAAGCAGAAAGCCGTAGAAGGAACCAGTGGTGCAGTATCCACATATGTGAAAAGGGTACGGCAGAAGATAGAGAAAGATCCTTTTAATCCTCAGTATATCGAAACGGTATGGGGAGTTGGTTATCGGTTTATATCTTAGTAATGAAAACATAAAGACGTTAGTCGGCATGGGAAGTTATTGATTATCATATATAAGAAAGAGGTTGTTTTATTATGAAGGTTGATATTTTACATGAAGATGAGGATATAATAGTCTGCGTAAAGCCTTACGGCGTTCCTGTGCAGGGAGATAAGAGCAGAGATACGGATCTGCTTACGTATCTTAAGAATCATATTTATGAAAGGGAGCATATGGATGAGGAGCCTTATCTGGCCATGGTGCACAGACTTGACAGACCGGTGGGCGGAGTTATGGTCTTTGCCAAGAATCAGGAGGCTGCGGCCAATCTGTCCGACCAGGTTCAGGACGGAACTATGATAAAGTTCTATCAGGCTGTGCTTACGGGAGAACTCCCGGATGATTTCGGAACCCTGGAGGACTATCTTCTAAAGGACGGAAAGACTAATACCAGTAAAATCGTTGCCAAGGGAACCAAGGGCGCCAAGAAGGCTATTCTTGACTACGAGGTATTGGATGTTATGGAGACGGATGACGGAATGCTCACCTATGTACTTATCCAGCTTGTGACAGGGCGTCATCATCAGATAAGAGTGCAGATGGCAGGAAGAAATGCAGGAATCTACGGCGACACGAAATACAATCCTAAGTTCATGAAGACAAAGAAGAAGTATCAGCAGATGGCTTTATATTCCACAAGAATTGAGTTCGAGCATCCGAGGACCGGGGAGCATATGGTATTCAAGCAGGAGCCGGAAGGTGATGCATTTGATGTGATTGAGCTGGAGGAGTTTTGACTAAGAAGCGGAGAAAGCTTGTTTGTTGGACTGACGGATGAATGGGCAAGAAGGAGTAGTTATAATTATTTTCGTCTAATATCAAAATAGGAATCTATTATCACGTGATCTGCGTGTATGATAGATTCCTGTTTTTTTCATTGCACATAGGTAATAGATTGGGTATAATTGTTGTAATTGGGATTATGTATCTGTATTTTGGTATGTGATTTTGTAGTAGAAAGAACGGATAGATTTGAGTTGTATAATTCAAATCTATCCGTTTTCTATCATTGTGTTTTATCATGTTTGATTATATCTTCGACTTCGCAATCTAAAATGAAACATAATGTATCTAAGGTCTTTGTGGTTATTGCTTCTCCATTTTTCATGCGTTGAAATGTATTTGCAGATAAGCCCTCTTTGTATATCAGATGGTATATCGTAATGTTCTTCTTTAATATGGTTTGGAAAAATGGTTCGTATGAAATCACTGGTATCACCCTTGCTTAGAATAACATACTTAATATCTTGACTATACTTAATATATTGAGTATAATTGATATATAATATTTGTACGTGAATTATTAAAAAATATTCGTTTTTCTTTATATTACATATAGATTGTTATGTGGAACGGCTGGAAGAAGGATTTATATGTGATACGGATAATTAAATTGAAGTATGTTTAAGTTGTTTTAATTGGATAAATAAATGCATTATGGAACATTGTGCTTGCTGTATATTACCATTTATATCACAAGAATAAAGAAAGGAAGGTGTTATACTTCGTATAAGTAAAATATAAGCAAACCTAAGGAAACTTAGTGACGCAAAGCTATAGGGCCTGTGAAATGGCAGCCAGTTGCATTAACGAGAATGTATAGTGCTAAAAAGGGCAAATTATTATTAGCAAAAAGTGTCACGAAGGTGGCACTTTTTGTTTTAAGGACAGAAGAAGGGAGAAGAGTATTATGGGGAAGAAATGGATGAAGCGATTATTAATGAGTATTTTTGCATTTTTATTTATGTTTGGTGGGGTAACATTAAAGCCAAAGGTGGCTGAAGCATCTGAAATAAATAGAGACGATGGTATTTGGCTTTTTCCCCTTGAGGCTACATATTGGAATGCTTTTAATGATTATGCGGGGTGTGCTGGAGGAGGTAAATGTTTATTATGTGGATATAAACATGATGGAACTCATAACATAACTCATAATGGTAAGACTTACAAAGATAACTGGAGTGATATTTATCATACATCGGCATTGCACTATGGAGTTGATATTGGTGCACCCAAAGGAGCAAATGTTTATGCATCAAGAGCGGGAACGGTATATTACCATAATAAGCTTGATTCTGGAAGAGGGCGATATGCTATAGTAGAGCATCCTTTAGATAGTACTTATTCCTATTATACGCTTTATCAACATTTGAGTAAGGTTAATAATGGTGTTCACCCTAATGGTAGTCATGTTGATGTGCGTGATGTGGTTGGAAGTGTAGGAGGAAGTGGTACTTCCGAGAATCAGTATGGGAATCATTTGCATTTTGAAGCTTTTATCGGGAAAAAAGGAGGAGGGCAAACCTTAGTTAATAAGCTAGTAGATAATTGTCAAAGAAGTGGTTTTTATTCTACATCTTTCTTAAAATCATCTGGAACTAGAAATGGATTATTGATTACTAATCCAAAGAATAGTAATGAACCTTCAGGAAATAAGGGTTCTGGGGGTAATGGCGGTTCTGTTACTTGGAGTGGACATAAAGGTTCTCTTACTTACGTTTTTGACAAGTCTAAAGTTCCGAACAAT
>CAJOLO010000068.1 GCA_905235345.1 uncultured Lachnospiraceae bacterium | reverse complement strand
ACAGTTTACAATTTGTGCGGAATTTATCAAAAGAACCGATTATGATAATCGGTTCTTTTGACTTTATAATCATACTGATATATAATGGCATATGTGTCAGATGAAAATCACTCCTGTTTTCAGTGTGTTTAGTACTTAGAAATTGAGACGATGAAGCAGGAAGATCATTGATTTTATATAATGTATGGTTCAATACAACTAAGAAATGATGTGGAGAGGTTTTATTATGAGCAGACGGAGACGTCGAAATAAGCATGATAAATACGGAATTTATGAAATTCCTAATTACAATATAACTGGAAAAAGAAAGAAGAGAAAGAAAAAATCGGTTACAGTCAAAGGTGTTTTTAAGATAATTGCGTTTGTTATTTGTATTATAGGATTAGCATATGCGGTATATTACGGAGTCAAATACAGTATAAAGAAAGAAGCAGTTATATTATATGACGAGGGTGATTATCAGGGGGCGATAGATCTTTTTAATGAAGCGTTGAAACCTCAATTACCTTTATTAACCACATTTGATAATGATATTAGGCTATATCTTGCGGATTGCTATGTTAATATAGAAGAATATGAGCTTGCTGTTTATGAGTATGAAAAGATTAGATTCTGGTCAGAGGAAAATAATGTTTCGATTTCCCGGTCTGAAAATGTTGCAAAAGGACTTATGTACTATAAACGGAATGATTATAAGCAGGCGTTGCCTATTCTTCAAAGTGCTTACGAAGAGGGCTATGGAGATCTGGTATTATATGTGGGAAGCTGTTATGGACAATTGGGTGATCTTGATAATATGCAGCTTTATTATAATGTTTTTCTTCAAAAGCACGAGATGAACAGTTTTATGTATGCACAATATGCTGCAATATCACTGAATGAAGGCAATTTGGAACAAGCATTGGAGTATATTGAAAACGGTAAGGAAGCGAAAGATCAGTCGAATATCAAGGAAATATTGTTTGATGAAATTGTATATTATGAAAAAATAAAGGATTATAATACTGCTTTTGAAAAGGCGGAGCTCTTTATGGAAAGTTATCCGTTGGATCAGGATGGAAAAAAAGAGTATGATTTACTGTATACAAGACAAAAGATTACTGAAAAGTAATAAAATATTACATAAATGTTACAAAAATCAAATAAATACATATTTATGTTGAAAAATCTATTTATTTATAGTATTATGTAACCATGTTATGTTAATTTTTGTTTGAGCATATTTTTTTGGGGAGCGTATATAATGATATTAACAATACGGAAGAAAAAAAGGATATTGTTCATTCTTGCATTGGTGTTAGTTGTTTTTTCTGCGACGTTTACCGATGAAAGAGTAGAAGCTGCAGTTACCTGTAAGTCAGTAATATCCTATCCGGGTACAACAAAATCCAGAGTTAATATAAGAAAAAAAGCAGGAGTTAAATATAAAAGCTATGGTATGGTTGCAGCCGGAACAGATGTAACAATACTTGGTTATGTTAAGAATGGTGGTGTAACATGGTATAAATGTAAAACAACCCTTGAAAATGGAAAGAAGAAGACGGGATATATAAGTTCTTCGTATGTAAAAAAAGTCTCAAAACCGGTGGGAGTTGTCAATAATAAAGTTACATCGACACTTAATGTAAGAAAGAAAGCAAAAACAACTTCGAAAGCATTGATAAAGATTCCTAAAAAAACAGAAGCAACTATATTGAGTATTAAGAAATCTTCCGGAAAATATTGGTATAAAATTAAAGTTTCCTATAGTGGTAAGACTAAGACGGGATATGTTTTGGGAGACTATATTGATATTAACACCCCAAATAAGGAAGATATTCCGAAAGAAGAAGATACTCAAATAAATTTAGCGACAGATGCTGATTTTGCTACTCAGTTAGCTGCCTTTCCTGAGGGTTATAAAGCAGCTATAAGTGCACTGAAGGAGACTTATCCGAACTGGAGCTTTGTTGCTATTGATACAGGTCTTGATTGGAATGAAGCTGTTAAGGCTGAGAGTGTGGTTGGCAGGAATGTCATACAGAGTAATTATCCTAATGGAATAGCCAGTCTGGCACCGCTTTCATATCTTTCAAAGGCAGAAGGAGCATATGATATTACGACAAATAAATACAAGGTTTTTGACGGATATAATTGGTATAGTGCCGCACCTGAGGTTATTGCTTATTATATGGATCCGAGAAATTTTATAAATGATACAGATATCTTTCAATTTGAAACCTTGTCTTATGATGAATCTCAAAGCGGAACGGTTGTTGAAAGTATTTTGAAGGATACTTTTATGAATGGAAATTATAGTGTTACGGATATTGCAACGGGGCAGATTGCAACAGGAAGTTATGTTCAGGCATTTATGGATGCGGGGAAGAATTCAGGTGCTAATCCATATTTCCTTGCGGCAAGGTGCAAACAGGAAGTGGGAATGACCGGATCAGGTTCGACGACAGGAACGTATAAAGGATATGAAGGGATATATAATTTCTATAATATCGGTGCAACGGATGGTTCCAATGCTGTTGCAAAGGGACTTCTCTGGGCAAAGGGTGGTAGTAATGGAGCTACAACATATAATAGACCATGGACAACCCCATATAAGTCAATTATAGGCGGTGCATCGTATATTGCACAGAACTATATTGCAAAGGGACAGAATACGTTATATTTCCAAAAGTTTAATGTAAAACCTATTGATCCGAATCAGACGTATCTTCATCAGTATATGACTAATGTTCAAGCGGCATGGTCTGAGGGCAGGACAACAAGGAATGCATACAGTTCGTTGAGAATATTATCGGATACTATGGTATTTTATATACCGGTATATAATAATATGCCGGAGACGGCTTGCGCATTACCTGCTGCAAATTAATACATTAGCAATATAAAAAAGGAGATGGAATCTAACCATCTCCTTTTTTATGTTTTGGCATAAGTTAATCGGAATTCAACATTGAGTTAAGTTCGTTGATATCAAAACTATATTTTTTGTTGCAAAAATGACATTCGACCTGGATGGGTTTTCCTTCGGATATCATTTCTTCTATATCTTTTTTGCCGATGCTCATAACAGCCTTGTATACTCTGTCCTTTGAACAGTCACAATGATATAAGGGTGTGATATCATCTGTAAAATCTATATCATAACCATCAAACAGTTTTTCCATCATTTGTTGAATTGACATTCCGTTGTCCATAAGAGATGTGATTGAAGAGAAATCTTTTAGCCGTGTTTCAAGGTCTGATATGATCTGTTCTTCTGCAAAAGGCATGAGTTGGATTATGAAACCTCCGGCGTGCTTTACAGTATTATCTTTTTCCATTAATACGCCGAGGGCAACAGATGTTGGAATCTGTTCACTTGTGGCAAAATAATACGTTAAATCTTCTGCAATCTCTCCGGACACAAGGTTAGATTGACCTACATATGGCTCTTTCAGACCAATATCTTTAATGACGGATAGGACTCCGAGGTCAAGAGCACCTCCTACATCGAGTTTTCCGTTGGGATTTGGAGGAAGCATTACATTGGGATTATTAACATAGCCTTTTACCTGCGCCTTAGAGTTGGCAGTGACAGTAAGTCCGCCGATAGGACCTGAACATTGTATTTGAAGTGTCAATACATCAGAATTGTTTTTGCACATACTACCCATCAGGGAACCTGCTGTGAGAAGTCTGCCTAAAGCTGCTGTTGCAACAGGACTGGTGTTGTGAAATTGTCTTGCTGTTTCAACCAGCTCTTTTGTGTAGGCGGCAAAGAAACGTACCTGATTATTGGCAGCCATGCCGCGTATAAGTATATCATTCATATCGATATTCTCCGTTATAATTATTAAAGATAAAACTGTCAAGCAAATTTCTGCCTGACAGTTTGAAAATATTATACTATAATATCAGTTTATCTGCAATCCGTTAAAAGTCCAGTTTATCCTGCTCTGCAAGTACATCGGAATCTTCTGAAGTGTCAGATAAGTTTTCGTTTTCGTATTTTTCCGGTGACGTAACATCAGGTTTTGAAGCATTTGCCGGAAAATCAATTGTAGGAATGGATTCGCTCTGGATATCATTCGTATTGTCATTGCTTTTTTGCGCTATATCTTTAGCGGTATCGGTCACTTTATCTGTTGATTTCTTTTCATCAGATTTATTGGAATCATCCGTGTTCACTGCCTTAATAGAAGCATTATTGGAATGTGATAGGGATGTGTATTCGCGAGAGGTTGAATCGTTGGAAACAGTCGGATTATTATTCGATTCATCATCAGGTTCCTCGTCCCAATCGTCAAAGTAGAAGTGATCGTCTGTGTGTACCTTTGACTTAACTGTATCACATATGTCATTAGCTTTTTTTGAAGCAGATTTGAATAAAGGACTATCCTTGATTTTGTCGCGAAAAACGTAGCAAACTCCTCCGGCTGCGGCGACAACTGTAGTGAATGCAATTAATTTACCATAATTGTTTTTTGCCATAATACCGATTCTCCTTTATATAATATTAGTATATATATTTTAATACTTGATGTTGAAAAATGCAATCCTTTTGTTAAAAATATACAACTATATTTTGTAATAATAACTGAAAATGAATTAAATTGGTGTTGTAAATGTGAAGATATTGTGATATTATATGAAATAGATAGGTGAAGTTTATTCATATCAAACAATATATAGTTTTATAATGACCGTACAAGAAGAGACTGACAAGAAGGAGGCGTTACAATGCAACATTTACCGGCTAATGTAACTAGGGGGAATGATACCAATATTATATCAATTGCAGCATCCTCTAATAAGGGGATGTTGATTAGGTTTTTGAATGAGCAGGTAGAGGAAGGTTTCTATGCTTTGGTAATTGATTATCTTAAGGATCATGATTTTGATTTGTCATCGATGCTCGTGGACGATGATGTTAAAGCACAATGCACAAAACTATATGAGTTAGGCGAATTTGTGGATGAAAATATCAAAAAAACGGGTAAGTATGAGATTGAAGAATGGATCGAACCATTGTTTAAGTTTGTTTATGGAGATATTGATCCGTCTGATACAGATGCTATTATCAACACAACAGGAATTTATAGATACAGTGTATGGCTTATCTATCTTTATCAACTGGATTGCTTTGGGGATGCGATGAAGTTGATAGGAGAAAGAGTTGCTCCGTTACTTATTAATACTTGTTATCAGATTGCAGATGCAGATGATCGTCCGTCTACTTATGATAAGGCTGTTATGGGATATATGGATTTATTCAGTGTTGTAATGGATATGGATCTTTCGCCTTCATCAGCCAACTCGGAAGCGTATCTTAACAATTTAGAGGTTCTTTATGACTATTTTGTTGAAGATACACATGTTAGTAATGATTACAAGATTCAATTCTCTATAGGATTGTTCAATTCGTTTATTCGTAAGCAGGATTACAATAAGGCGTTTGAATTCTATGGATTGAATGCTGAATATATACCTATAGATAATATGAAGGTATATGAGAAGTTTAAAGAGCTTATCAGAAACTGCAATAGCACACAGTATACCAATGTGTTAAGCAGATCGGTTATATCTGCAATTTCAAAGCAGGAGATATATAATAAGAGGATTGACAGTCTGCTTGTAGAAGTGTCTGCATTTGTCAAGAAAGTGTATAAATATATCGAGGATGAACCTAATATGAAGAGAAACCTTCAAATTCTTGGTTCAGGCGCATCTCTTAGTGATAAGAGTAATGTATTTGAAGGATTATATGAATATAATCTTGTCTTTTATGAGTGTGGAATCAAGCAGCTTGTTAATCAGGATCTTTCAACCCGTTCGTGGGATGAGAAGTATGAGATACTTGATCTGTTATATACAACGCTTAATGTAATCTTTGACGGATATAACGTATATGAGATATCTAATAAGATAGAGCATCAATATGTGGAACTGAATTGGATTGGCAATTATGTCAACGCTAATCCATCGTTACTTAAGATGTTCTTCAGCGTTAAAGAGAAAATCAAGGCGTTTAAGGTTCGTAAGAATACGATTGTTGAGAAGAGTAAGACCAGCTATGAAATCAAACAGCTTCTTGAGGATAGGCAGAAGCATCTTGTATTCCTGGCTGCAGATGATATGGTGAAAAATAGTCTTAATAGTAAGGATAGGACTATTATCAGTGCCCAATACGATATAGTACAGGCTAAGAAGATGTTTACCGAGACGTATAATAAGATTAATCTGCCATCAAGATATGATACGTCTAAGAATCAGGATACACATTCTTCTTCTAAGTTTGGGTTTGGCAAGGCATCATCGCCTGTGGTGTATTCGGATATTTCGAATATGTATAAACATGCGGGAATCGAAGAGATGTTAAGCAAGTCTGAATGGTTGTGGAATCAGTATAAGACAAAGAATCGTGACAAGCAGACAGAGGAAGAGGCAACATATAGTGTTGCTTGCCTTGTTCGAGTCGTAGAAATGCTTATTGTAAGAGGTAATTTTTCGGATTCGACAGATGTAAAACCTAATAAGCGTGTTATTATTACTAAGACAGGAAAGGTTATTGAACTATCAGATGAATCAGATGACAGACCGGTTAACAGTGGCAACAATGAGCCAACGGTAATTGAACATATCAATAGGATTGAGGAGAACCTTAAAGACAGACGACCGGAGAATATCGAGTATGTAAAGAATTACATTGGAGATTGGGTTGATTTTCTGATGTCAAACAAGTTTGATAAGGATACATTGCTGTCGTTGTATGAAGCAGAAGAGGTCAGAACTAAGACACTTCAGGTTATTAAGAAACTTAATCATGATATGGTTATTTTGTGATGCTATATCGATGGTTTTACTTCAGATAAAAGAAATACTTAATCATAAGTATCTCTTTTATCTGTTGGATTGGATTCATTAATGTTGTGGTTGGGGCGTTACTATTACAATATTTAGGAGGATTAGAGCATGAAAAATAAGGGTTTTTCGCTTGTAGAACTTATTATAGTAATAGCTATTATGGCAATTCTGGCTGCAGCTTTAGCACCTACATTAGTAAAGTATATTAATAAAGCGAGACTTAGTAGGGATATAGATACGGGTTGTGCTGTTGCAAAAGAGATAATAGCTGCCGTAACTGATGAGAAAGTGTATGAAGATGCGCAAGAGCATGCTACTCCGTATCCGATAAAAGACATGGATGGCGAACAATTTAAGGCTACGGTTTTTAAAAGTTTAGGTATTGAAGCATCAAGCTTTGAGGGCAAAAGTAAGAGAGATGTTCATGGGGATGTATTTCAGGATAATGATTATTATTATACATTGGACTCTATACGTAATAATGTTGCAGTTTATTATGGCGGAGATGAGCCTGGGAATATGATATATCCTACATTGGGAAGCAGATTTGTAGAATAAATGAATGATTAATTTAAATTTTTTAATATTTAGGTTGACAAATTATTTTCTATGTGATATAGTCTTACATGTTGTTAGGAAATGCGCGAGTGGCTCAGCGGTGGAGCACCTCCTTGCCAAGGAGGGGGTCGCGGGTTCGATCCCCGTCTCGCGCTCTTTGATTTTAGAAAAGACATCCGAGGGGGTGTCTTTTCTTATGTTATGAGTACATATAATGAGGTCTTGGCTTTATCATATTGTTGATGGAAAAACAGTAAAGTATGGATTCTTTAGCGAGTCTTGACTTTTGAGATTATAAGATAAGAATAATGAGGACAGTATATTTGACAGGAGAATGAGATATGAATGATAAAAATAATGATATGAATAGCAGTACATTTTATGCAATGATATCACGCATGAAATATATTAACAGATGGGCTTTGATGAGGAATTCATATCCGGAGAATATTAGTGAGCATTCATTGGAGGTTGGAATGATAGCTCATGCACTTACACTTATATCTAACAAAAGATTTGGAAATAATCTGAATGCGGAAAGAGCAGCTGTTATTGGAATGTATCATGATTGCACAGAGATAATAACCGGAGATA
>CAJOLO010000067.1 GCA_905235345.1 uncultured Lachnospiraceae bacterium | reverse complement strand
CGTTGTGTTTTGGGATTCGGATGATATATTCAGGATTAATGCATTGGAGAAGCTTTATATAGAGGCAGAGAGAACGCAGGCAGAAATAGTTGTATGCTCCGCTAACAGATATGATGATCAAAGTAAAAAAGAGATACTTACGGGATTATATCTCAATGAACCGCTTCTCCCGAAAAACAGACCGTTTTCAAGGCAGGATATGGGTTCTGCTATATTTAACTTTTCAACTAATGTTCCGTGGAATAAATTCTATCTGAGAAGCTTTATTGAGGAGCATGGACTTCAGTTTGAGGCAAGACGTCAGGCTAATGACACATATTTTGTGTTGATGGCATATTATTATTCAACAAGAATATCAACTGTCAGCGATAAGTTGATGTTATACAGGATATCAACATCCACAAGTCTTACCGATACGGCAGGAAAGGATCCGTTATGTGCCATTCATTCTTATGAGACGGTATTCAATGAACTTAAAGATAAAGAGGATTATAAGGGAGAAGTTGAGCAGAGCTTTGTAAACAGAGCACTTAGCGGATTCCATGTGGCACTCTCGTTACAGCAGAGCTTTGATAATTATAAGCTGGTATACGAATATCTGTTAAATAACGCATTTCCTGAATTCGGAATAGGAGAGCATGATAAGTCATATTACCATAGAGAGTGGATGTATGAGGACTATGAGTTAATGACGAAGCTTTCGCCTGAGGATTTCGCAACATATAAGCTTAAATTGAATACAGATAAGATGAAGGAACGTTCAAGCAATCTGACGGTTATGAAGCAGAAGAGAGAGAACCTTATTGCTAAGAATGAACAACTTGAAAAAGTTATAGCGGAGCAAAAGAAGGAGATAAATGCTCAAAATGTTCTCCTTGGAAGTAAACCGGTAAGGCTTGGACTGAAGATTAGAACGATGATGCGTATAGTGTTATATGGCAAGAGATGACATGAAACCTATTGTGGGAATGTGTAGATAAAGAAGTCTGGAGAACTGACTCTGTTCTTCAGTAAGAACGCATGAGGAATTCTTGAGTAATTAACAATAATATAAGAGAAGGGCTGATATAAAACTGTAATAGTTAAATATCAGCCCTTCTTTTCTGCTTACATAAAAATGTTAATATTTATGTATAATATGTATTCTGATTGTTTATGTATATAATCATTCGATGTCTAATACTCTTGCAACTGTATTCTTATTCTTATCAGTAAAGGTTACAGTAGCGGAGTCAGCAGATTTAGTATATTTTTTAAATTTAAATGTATAATTCTTTTTCTTGGTACTCTTAGTATATGATTTGCTGCCGACCTTTATCTTAATCTTCTTTAAGTGGGATGCCTGTGTGGTCATTACACCGCCTGCAAGATTAAGACTTATTACCTTAGGTGCAAATGTATATTTCTGCGTTTTCTTAGATGCAAACTTGCTGTCAATCTTAATCGCAGTGCTTCCTACACGAGTCAACTTGTTAGATTTAAATGTTATCTTGATCTTGTCGTCCTTTACATAAATTCCGTTTTTCTTAATATTTGTAAGAGTGTTTGATGAAAGTGTTTTAACGGATGCCTTTCCTGTAATATATACACCATACTTACTACAGTTGGATATCTTGTTACTCTTGATGGTAGTAGCGGTAGCTGATGAGTATACGTAGATACCGTTATTGGTACATTCTGTAATTGTATTCTTGGTGACGGAAGGCACATTGGACGAACCATATATTGAAATTCCGTTTTTCTTACATGTGGTTATTGTATTATTAGTAAGATTGGAACATGTTGCACTTGAGTTGATATGTATTCCGTTTGAATTACTGTTGGAAATATTGTTCTGACTTATAGTGCTTGCTACAGTTCCTGAGCCATATACTGAGATACCCTGATTGTTGATATTGTCTATGGTATTGCTTACAATCTGTCCGGAACTGGTTTCCGTTTCAATTATTCCGTAGGCTGCGGTATTTATATTATTGTTTGATACAGTAAAGCCGGAACTTGCCCGAACTCTGATTCCGGCTGAGTTATTAGCTATTACGTTGCCGCTGACAAGAGAATTGTCACAACCGTACAGGTTGATTCCGGTGTTCATTGTGTTGGTTCCGGTAATTGTATTATTAGTAATGGTTATATTATTGTGATGATGACCGGCCAATGCATGATGATTACCTACGGCTACAGGATAATCGGTAAATGTATTATCATGTATGTTGATATTGGCGCATGCAGTATCGTCAGTTAGGTATGCAGAAGTCCATGCTGATTTATTGTCTTTGTGAGCAACATCAATCTGAATAGCTTCGGCAAGATCACCTGCTGCATCGGCATATGACACACCTCCGTTGTCATCCTTGATCTGGGATGTCACATATCTGAATCCTGAAAATTTACATCCTGAAATTTCAGCATTCTGTACTCCTACAATTTCTATAAGGTGATTGCCATATGAGTTTTTGATTGTAGTATTTTTAATTGTCAGGTTATTGATGTGTCCTAAATTAAGTACATTAGATGCATCAACAGCTTCTGATATGTTTCCACCATCGAATGTTCCGCCTTCGATTGTTATATTTTCTGCATTGGTGTAGCCACCGGCGGTATTGGTCGTTTTAGAATTATACGGAGCAACCTTTAACAGATTATGATTGATTCCATCGCGTCCTGTTCTTGGTGTTGCATCGTCTGAGTTTGAATTTCTTCGTATTACAGCATCATCAGCCAGTTTAAGAGTTGTGTTGGAGTGAATGTATAAAGGAGCACCAATATAATAAGTGCCTGATGGAAAATTAATTAATAAAGTATAGTTAGCAGCTGCTAAATCTAAAGCACCTTGAATTGCATTCTTATCTGTAAATACATCGGTCGGATTGGCACCAAAGTTTTGTGGTGTAATTGTCACTATACCATTCACTGCATAAGGGGCAAGAATGTTAGTGGTAACAGTGGTTGCTTTTGTCTGCTTTGTTGTGTCTTTTGCGGCAGTTGCACTATCAATGGTTGATATTGTAACGTCCTTTCCGGTTGAATCTTTATATGTAAGTTTAGCAGTAATCTCCTGTTTATTTCCTACAAGTTTTCTTATGCTGTCGACATTAGTAGTTACAGCGAATTCATTAGATTTAAGTTTTCCAAGATTTTTAGTATCTGTTTTACCGTTTTGGTAGGTCAATGTTAATTCAAGGTCATTAAGTGTTAAGGTTTCATTTTCCTTCATGTAGCCGTTATCAACATAGAATTTCTTGTTTTTATCCACTAATGAAAGTCCTATCGACTTAAGCTTCATTGTGCTTGAAGCTTTAATAATTTTAACCTTAGGATTTTTGGTCGAATTAACCTTTACTGTTATATCATTACCATCGGCATCTTTATCCTTATAGGAGAGAACAGCTTTAAGCTCCTGATCATCTTTGACGGTTTTACGAACGTCATCAACATTGGTTGTTATTTCATAGCTTTGATCGTTGACAGTATATTCTTTTTGACCGGTTTTAAGAGTAATCGTCTTGGAGGTTCCCGGCGTTATCTTGTATTTCTTCGATTCGTCTGTTACGTTTTTATCAAAGTAATCGTCGGTATAGGATCTTGTTTCATAAGCGAGTATAAGTTCAAGGTCTTCGGCATCCAATGTATCATCCGCGTCTAATGTTTCATTAGCTGCATAGAACACGTTATTCTTATCCTTAACGTCGTCATGTAATTTAAGATTGACAGCAGTAACTTTCTTCTCTTGAGAAGGAAGTATTGTAACTTTAGGATTAGAAGAATCTTTGTTGGATTCAATAGTGGTAGTCTTTGTTGTCGTTCCTTCAGTGGTGTCAAATGTAAGTTTTGCCCAAAGTTCCTGATCTTTGCCCGCTGTTTTACTTATATCTTCAAGATTAGTTTCTAAAGTATAATCAGATCCTTTTGCTATGGACGGATCTAATTTCTCTTCTTGTTCTTTACCATTATCGTCATATGTGACCTTTATAGTAATATCCTTATAATCCAATATGTGCGTATCAGATAATACATCATTGTCAGCATAGAATTCGCCATCTTTATCATTCAATTCCAGGCTGAGTTTTGTGTATTTTTTTTGAGTTTGTTCGTTGCTTCCTTTACTTTCTTCATTGATTTGTTCATTGCTTTCTTCTGCATTGGCACTTAATGATAATCCGCCAAACGGAGATATCAATAGTGAGAAAATAAGCAAAGAACTAATGAAAAAACGTCTTTTTTGAATTCTCATAATTCTGTTCTCCTTTTCTTTTTATCTTTATTATTATAATACATTATTCAAATTTTTCCAACATTAAAAGTGATTTATGTGAATTTTGTTTTATACACATGGGAAATAATAAAATTCATTTTTGTTGTATTTAAAATCGCAATATGATAAAATAATAAAGTTAAATACGACTGTTAAACAGATAGGATGAGGGGAGGTATTGCTATGGGAGATGTTCGGAAAAGAAGAATGAGTTGTTTTTTTAAAAGCGTGGCGATAACTCTTGGCATAGTCATTTCCGGTTCGCTTACAACCGATGTGGTCAAGGCGTATGCGGAGATTAAGACTATTGATATCAACATTACCAAGACCGGAGATGCAGGAAAAGAGATTCAGGATTGTCTGGATGTTGCGAAAGAGGATGCATCAGGTAATACACAGTATGTATTCAATTTTCCAAAGGGAGAATATGTTCTGAACGATACGGTCCTTAAAGTATACAGTTACTCAACACTCAATATGGATGGTTGTACTCTTAAGCGGGGAGGTTCCCTTAAAGAATGGAAGTCGATGCTTCGCATCGGTAATGCAATAGGAAATACTGATGATCCCGGTGCATATGGATATAACGGGTATCACGATATCACAATTAAAGGCGGAACATTTGATGGTAACGGCAATAAGGCTGCCACTAACAATACAGACAGTCCGTCTTTGCTGAGATTTGGTCATGGAAGTAATCTGACATTTGAAGGAGTTACCTTTAAGAATCCTTATGATAATCATCATATGGAATTTGCCGCATGTAAAGGAGTAACAATTAGGAATTGTGTTTTTGAAGGTTTTGTTCCTAAAAAGGGGAAGACAGGTGTCAAGGCGGTCAATTATGCCAATAATGAGGCAGTTCAGTTTGATATTATGCACAGTGACAGTCATTTTCCGCAATATCCGTTTTTGGATGATACGCCATGTCAGGACATAGTTGTTGATGGATGTACATTTACAAACCTTCAGAGAGGGATTGGTACCCACAGTGCGGTAGCAGGTTCTTATTTCACTAATATTGCGTTTACTAATAATACATTTAGTAATATAGGAGGATATGCCATAGTTGCAACCAATTATAAGAATTCTGTAATTTCCGGCAACACTATCAAAGACTGTGGTGCGGGAATTTTATTCAGGGCAATGGTTCAGAGTCATGAAACCTTCTATTCACCGCTTTCGGGAGGTTTTAAAGTCGATCATGATGCAGCGTCTGTAATAGAGAATAATACGATTCAGGTATCCGACAAGAAATACACTAAAGCGACTGCATACGGAATCTCGTTATATAGCGAGGTGGTTAAGAAGGATATATCTAACGCTGGAGGCAAGGTTCCGAAGGGAGATTATACTTTATATGGCGTGAAGGTCAATAATAATACCATTACAATGAATAATGCGGGATATGGCATATGGCTTCAGACTACCAACACATGTGACATCATTGATAATTCAGTAACAATGAATGTTTCGGCAGGAGTTTCAGGTAAGGGGAATTGTGATCCTATTCGTCTTGTGAGGAGTAAGAATATCAATATAAATAATAATGTATTTGTTAATAAAAAGACGAATAAGAAGACACAAAAAGCATGTGGCATAGTTGTTACGACAAAATCGTCTGCAACGATTATGAACAATAATTTTAAAAATTCTCCTAAGGATGGTATATTCGTTGTAACAGGTTCTTCCGCAACGGTTAAGAGTAACACTGTTAACAAGACGGGACGTTACGGTCTTAATGTTTGTGAAAAATCGAAGGCCGGATCGGTTAAAAACAAGTTTAAAAAATGTAAGAAACGTCCATATAATGAGTATAATAAGAGCAAGATAACAAAGAAGTAAAAAGACATCTGCCAATGATGGAATATGATTCTTGTGTGGAAGTATTTTCTAAGAATACTGATTATACATATACAATTATGAAAGAAAGATTAATTACAAAGAGAGGATACATCAATGCAAAAGCTTTGGAAACAGGATAAGGCGCTTTTTATAAGAAAGATAGTAGCATTATTATTAGTATTATTCGGAATGATATTTGTGGTTGTCAATAAGAATGTATATTACAGCCGATATAAGTCTAAGGTTTCGATACCTGCGGAGGCTGTGGCAAATCCTATAGTTGTTACCTTTGAAGGAGATAAGACTATTGAGCAGGAATTTCGCGGCTGGGACGGAACATTGGAATATACCATGATAAGGTTCTCCAATCAGGGAAACCAGGAGGCGGTAGGTACAATAACCGTAAATATATTGGATTCTGACAGAAATATACTGACCTCCACTTCACGTGATGCTTCTACAATTATGACGACAAAGCCATGTAAGTTCTCGTTTCCGGAGGATGGAAAGATTACATTATCTGATGATAATGTGTATATAATGCAGATTATTGCCAGTGACGTTCATAATCCGCAGGGATTTGGAATATTCACTTACACGGAAAAGGGTGAATTATATGGTACTCTTTTAGATGATGGTAATCCTATTGAAGGAAGACTGGGAGCGACATATTTCTACTCTTATTACAATATGAAGGCAGTAAGGGATATGTATATATTCTTTATTATTGCTATCATCTTTATCTTCATTCCGTTTGACAAGATTGATGAGTTGATTAAGCGCAGGTGGAATGATAGGAAATGGGCAGATAATATCGATACCAATAAGCTGATGACAAGAATTTTCTTCTTTGCTTCTCCGGTTCTTTGTGTTATGATGGCAGACAGATTTAACGGATACTATTTATCCAGGATGATAAAGCGTATGTTCAGCTTTGGATTTTTATTAAATCTGTTTATATATGCAGTTATCTGGTTAATATTATATGCGGTTATCAATCGTGCGCAGTATGCGAGTATGGTCTTGCTCCTGATTGTGTTTGGCATTACGATTACTAATTATTATGTATGGCAATTCAGAGGATGCCCTATACTTGCAACAGATATTCAGTCTGCAAAGACAGCCATGAATGTTGCGGCCAACTTCTCATATAAGCTTGATCTTACGGGCGTGTGGGGCGTTGTATATATTATTACGTTTACTGCGATGCTATTGAGTCTTAAGGGATATAAGGGAACGGGGATTAAGGGACGTATTGTTACGCTTTGTCTTTCGATTACTGCGATGTGTTTATTTAACACCGTTTTCTTTAAATCGGATTTTGTCAGAAATAGAGGTATCAAGGCAGAAGTATGGCATCCGCAGGTGAGATATGCTAAGAATGGTACGGCACTTTCGTTTGTGTTGTCATGGTCTTATACCAGAGTAGAGGAGCCAAAAGGGTATTCTGCCGGGAAGGCTTACGCTGCAATGGAGGGATATGAATCGGATGAAGCATTGGGGGATGAAGCATCCAATGAGCATATGCCTAATGTTATCGCAATCATGAATGAATCTCTTGGGGATTTTTCTTATGATGGTGATATTGAGTTGACTGAGGATTATCTTCCGTTTATTCACAGCCTTACGGAGGATACGATTAAAGGAAAGCTATATGTATCAATTGAAGGTGCTAATACCGCTAACTCGGAATTTGAGTTCCTTACCGGGAATACTATGGCATTTCTTCCGTATAGATGTATACCGTATAATCTGTATATTAATGACGAGACAGCCGCTATGTCACAGAATATGAAGGCAGCCGGATATGTTGGGAACAATGCATATCATCCATATCTTGACTCGGGATGGAATCGTATGAATGTATATCCGCTTATGGGATTTGAGAATTTTTATCCGGATACTTATTACTATGAACATGG
>CAJOLO010000066.1 GCA_905235345.1 uncultured Lachnospiraceae bacterium | reverse complement strand
CATAACTCTTTCATATGCATCATCAAAATACTGATTTTCCCCCTTCGGTATTGCTTCCCTTCTTGCCCTTTCCTTTTCCTGACGTTTCTCATATCCAAGATGATTAGCAGGCCCGATTTCTGCGTAATCATCCATTTCTTTTGTGCGGAGCTGAACTTCTATATAGCTTCTCGATGTATAGTCGAAAAATGATATGTGTAATGATTGATATCCAAATATATTCGGTTTCTCAATATAATCTCTGTAGTATGCTCTGTACTTCTCGTCTATTGTTAAACTAAAATCATCAATTCCCGAAGGTTCAGCATTAAATCCCCTCTCCTCTAGAAAACCGGGAAGAACATTAGCGATTTCATAAAGATAGCACACTTCCCGCTCATGTCTGCTCTCTCCCGGCTCAACATGACATTCCGGCAGAGATAATACAATTCTGTATGCTATCAGATCTCTTATACGATTGATGCGTTCTTTAATTTCCGTTTCCGATGGGTATTCTCCGTTTTTGCTATAATAATCATATATAAATTCGACGATATTACCATTTATCTTTTCCTCAAGTCTTATAAGAGACTTAATTCTTCCCTTAAATGTAAATGCAAGATACGGATATTGCTCAGCCATATATTTATAGAACTCCCTGATCTGCTGTGACTGGGCTGTCAAAAAATCATTATGTTCCAGCAGTTCGATCACCTCAAGTAAATAATTACTGTGTGCAAGATCAATACTGTTATTGGATGTAATTGCGGATTTTTTCAAATCCTGCGAATACATATGAAGAATCTTAAAAACAGTATTTCCATCATATAAATAATCGTTAAGTGATAACATTGATAATTCCTCTCTTTCCTTATCCTTTATTAAGTGATTGCGAAACTGCCATTTATATCTTTTAATTGAATAAAAACCTATCTCCATAAAGTATAAAAGAGATACCGACTAATCGGTACCTCTTTGTACGTGATGATATAATCAATTATATTGATTATTTAACTATACCCATAAGCTGATTTGTAATATCTCCCATATCGGAAGAAATCCTCTTACTGTTTTGTGATACCTCTACATTAGCTTCAACAACACTTTCAATCTTGTGAATCTCATCAACTGCATGATGAACGATACTCACATTATCACGAACCATTCTGGCAATCTCCTCAACATCAGTATCAACTGTTCCAATTACCTCAACAACCGAATCAAATGCTTCGACCGTGCTGCTTGCTATCGATTTTCCGCTTTCTACCGCCTTAATTGAACTCATAATAAGATCATTGGTTTCCTTCGCAGCCTGTGCACATCGGGTTGCCAGCTCACCAACCTGTGTTGCCACAACCGCAAATCCAAGTCCGCTCTCACCCGCTCTTGCCGCTTCAATTGAAGCATTAAGTGCAAGAAGATTCGTCTGACCTGCTATAGAATCAATCTCATCGATAATTTTTTCAATCTGCAATGATATTTTGCTTATATTGTTGATAGATTCACTGAGTACATCCATCTGCTCCTGAGTTGCCTTAAGTCTCTCCACTGCACTGTCTGTTGTTGAGATCACCTTACCTGTCTCATCTGCGCTGACATTAAGTTCCGACTCTAACTCATTTAATACACTCTCAAGATCATATACCGCTTTCTTCTGCTCTTCGGTTCCGTTATATATATCATCTGCTCCATTCATAGTTGCTGATGCTACGCTATCAAGATTCTTACACGCCGCCTTGACATTGTCAATGATCATTATATTATTTTCCATATCAGTCTTCTGCTGTTCCATAAGCTGTTCATTACGTTCAAGGCTTTGATTTATTGCATCAACCATTGTATTGATACTTTGTGACAAACGTATATATTCAGGGCACCCCTTTTCATCAACAAATACATTAAAATCACCCTCTGCTATCTTATGCATCGAGTCATCTATGCTGTTAATTCCACTTACAATATTCTTCTCAACCGTACTGTTAATCGCATTAATAAGTACCAAAAATGCAATCAAAAGGCTTATGAATACAACAATGAGCTGATTAGTCCTTGTTGAATAATATTCCTTGTTAGGCATAAATGTACCTATGATAACATTATCATATTCTTCAGCCACAAAATGCCCTCTTTTACCATCAACCTTTGCCACTCCTTTTTCATCCTTAGGGTCTGCAGATAATCCGGCTTCATTAGCAGGTGTTCCTATAAGTGAAGTATTCGGATGTGACAATATCTCACCGGTAGATGGATCAACCGCATATATATAACCGGTATTCCCAAAATCAATATCATTGAGCACTACACTAATTTCCGTATTAGCAAGTGTTTCTTCCAGAATTTCCGGACGAATTCCCACCTGTACCAATCCTTTGGCATCCTTTCTCGCAACGCCAATATACTGTATTATAATTCCTGCTGCGGCATTCTGCTGAGGTTCCTGAACAATCTCGATGGATGGATCGTCTATAATTACCAGAAATGCTGCAGACTGCTCTCCGCTTCCCATATCAAATCCTACATACTCATCAACCGTACTATGCGTAATGATTCCCTTATCATCAATAACATGTAACTCGTTAACCATCAGTCTGTCACATATTTCATTAAGTTTTCCCGGTTCATCCAGGATAGTTGGATCGACCGCGAGCAAATCTGCAAAGGCTCTTGACTTTGCTAAATTGTTCTCGCCCAGACTATTGGTGATCTTCTCAATTTCCTCATTATTATTCTGAAGCTTTTCCTTGACCGTTTGGAGTTTATCTTTACTCTGTTTATAATTATTATTCTGTGTTAAAAAAGTTTGAATTCCAAAAAGAACAATCATTGTAATACATAATGCGGCCATCATATAGGTAATAAGCCTCTTTGTAAATACTTTTTTCATAAGTAAAACACCTCCCACACATATATATATATGAGATTATATCATAGAAATAATAAAATTGCCAGTAAAACTAATAAAAAAAGATATTTTTTTGTGAATTTTTAATAAATATTATCAATAACCTTATGTCTCTTTGGTTTATAACATTTCACAACTCATCTTCCTCCGGAATCAGCTTATATACCGCTGTATTCTGATATGCCATAGTCTCATTATGTGCAAATGCCACAACACCTGAAATCGGTGCCTCCACAAGCTGTAACAATTCTGCAGTATACGGATCACTAATGGTAGCAAGTACATCTCCTTTATCCACCTTTTCACCTGCCTCCACACACTGCTCAAAAAATCCTGCGTGTTCTGCTCTGACATCAACAAAATTCTTACTTTCCACCACTCGTGAAATATATCCCTGATTCCCTTTATATTCTATTATGTCCCGTTTTGAAAGAAAATTAAGAATTGCATCTGATGCCTGCTTTGCACTTTTTTTATCTATATCACCGGTACTTGTTGTATATATAGAGAATGCATCTGTCTCCCATATCTGCCAGTTATAATTAAGTGTAGTGGTATCGAAAGGTCTTGGATTATGTAATACCACATACGGAAGGCCAAAATCCTTGGCAAGCTCTACGTTCTCAGCACCTGTCTTCATCATCCTCACCTGCGGCACAAAATTACCGGGCATATAAAATGACGCAAATTGAATTCCATAACTGTAATTTTTCACTTTATCAAATATTCCACCTGCAATACGTTGCGTGGTTTCACCAAGTTCATATCCGGGAAACATGCGGTTTATATCTGTATTATCATTCGTCCAGAACCTTTTCTTTGCGTTTACCGAATAAGGATTACCGCATGGAATGACCATAATCTCCCTGCCTTCTTTAATCCTTCCTTTCTCCTCTAATATGCTGAGCTTTTTTATCAACTGTGAACACACATATATCTGCTGAAACTCATTTCCACGAAGACTACCCATTATACAGACCGATGGTTCACCTTTACCAAATCGATATCCTGTTACTCTGAAATCATCGCGATACAATGCTTTTATTTCATAAAGAATCTCTTTTTGCAAATCATTATCTCCCTTCTATCAACCAAGTGCTTCTTCGCGAAGAATACGTCCTACAAGCGACCCTTCATCCACTATCGGGTATTCTCTTATGGTGAACAACCAGCCCTTTCCCGGAGCCTTCACTTCACTGAGCACCTCTCCGGTTAACGGATTCACGATAATTCCAATGAGATCACCTCGCTCCACCATAGAACCATGATTTTTCTCTTTCATAAATATCCCGGACACCCCGGCATTAAGATAATACACATCGTCACCATTTTCGTCATTACTCACAATCGGATTACGTTCAGGTATTATATTATCCTTCCATATTCCAAGTTCCGACATCAATGAAAAAATGCCGTCTACAAGCTGGTCTCCGTATTCCTTTGTAATTCGCATACCTACGCCCACCTCTACTACAAGAGTACGAATTCCACGACTGTTAAGACTATATGCAAAAGTGGATTCCAACACGGTACTGGCTCCATGCACCCATATCAGATCCACATTAGATTTCTCTGCAACAGGCACAAGCACCTGCTTATGCTCTTCATTGATTCGTATCTGGGGAACCTCCGTCAGAAAGATATTGCTTGCATGTATATCCAGGCATAGTGTCGTTCCCTCCATATCCTTCATGATCTCGGCTGCTATATATTCATTCATATCTCCGTTATGATTACCTGGAAACAGTCTGTTCATATCCAGGTCAAATGCCGGTATCCCTCTTGTAATGTTATCTATACCGAAAGGATTCATTGCGGGATAAATGTCAACAATACCTGCAAGCTTGTCCTTATCCTGACGTATACGTCTTGCAAGTTCAAAACATACATACTGTCCTTCCAACTCATCTCCGTGAATACCTGTTACTATGGCAATCCTCTTATTATTTTTCTCCAATTCTTCAGGTGATACTCCTTCTGGCATCAGTCTGTGTTTTTGTATTTTCAACTCCTCGTCAACAGGAAGTTCTGCACAAGCAACCGTTTCTATTAATTCAATCATAATTAACATCCTCCACTACCACATGAATCTCCTGTACCTGTTTAGGTGAACCGTAAAAATATCCCTGATTAATGGTACAGTCCTTTGCATCTCTTCCATGGGAAATACAGATATAATGGTCATCCACCATACAGTTATTCGTCGGGTCAAAACCTACCCATCTGTTTCCGTCACTCACCTCTACCCATGCATGAGATGCACCCTCGCCGGTCATCATTCCCACAACATAACGACAGGGTATATGTTCCATTCGAAGCAGTGCAAGCAATATATGTGAATAATCCTGACACACACCCATACCCAGTTCTGCCGCTTCCTCTGCTGTTGTCGATACCTGCGTGACTCCCGGCACATAATTAATACTGTGAAAAACAATATTCATCATGTGAAAAGCTCTGTCAATCGTCTCATTGGAATTACCTATATGATCACAGATTCCTATGATGCTTCCGATATTTCTCTCATAAAATCCTTTTTCACCACATTTTTCATAAAGCTTCTCAAGTGCAGGGCCCTTGTCTGTCAACATTGTATGATAACGAAACATACCTACACTATGTGATCCGTAGACCGGCTGATAGCCATCACCATATACATAAGCATTGCCACTGACATTAACAAGAAACTCCGTATGTTCCTGCTCCACCATTCCATATATACACTTATTGCCAAAGGAATCATTTTCAACTCCGCCCACATATGCCGGCTCAATATGTATCTGCTGATCTTCAATCTCCTGCCTTTCACTTTCCTCAGGAAAACAGCGGAGTGTAAAATGATGTCTGTTCACCGGTTCTGAAAATGATAACTGCATGTGGTATTGATAATTTAATTTTCGCATTTACACATCAACTCCCATTAAAAGCCGGCTGCCATCTTTTCCGTCTCTGTATCAAAAAGCGTCTCTATCTCACAGACCACCAGTTCATTCGGTATATTCTCCATCTCCATCAGATAATTAAGATGAGCAAGCTTAACTGTACTGTATTTTAGTCCTGTACGGTTAATCCTGAGATTAAGACGTTTCATTTCACGTCTTAATTCAGAGGGCTCCCTCTTCATTCTTGCATATAGATCGATACGCTCTACTCTTTTTCCTAATTTGATCATGCTCCTCACGCACTCACTGTCAATATCGTCATCAGCCATTCCCCAGAATGCTACAATATTATCCACAACCTTCTGAAGCTGTACTAACGGTGCCTCCGAAACCTTCGCCTTGTTCATTGCATAGACCGCAAGCTGAATATAAGAAAGTGTCTCGCTTCCAATCTCCTCCCTTAACACAACAGCATTGTCGTATGCCCTGATAAGGTTAGAGTATATTGAATTGGTATCCGCCTCATCAAAACAATATCTTCTTACAAAGTCTTCCTTTGATGTATATATATTGGGAATATCCTGTTCCCTGCAGAATTCACCATAATCCTCATTCTTAACTTCAATCATCGAATCAAAACGATTTGCGAACTCTATAATTGTTGTATATACTCTCTCACTGTACCTACCAAGCCAATATAAACGGTCGCTGTGTTCCACTGATAAAATAGCCATAATCATATCCTCCTCGAAATAAAAAATGTTAATATGTTTTCAGATTATTCCTTTCTGTCCTATGACAAAATATTTAATAATCCTAGTGCTTCTGCCACCTGCCTTCGTTGTCTTTCCTTATTCTTCCATCACCCATGTATCTTTAAATCCACCGCCCTGTGATGAATTTACGATAAATGAATCAGGATTCCTTGAAAATCTTGTAAGACCACTTCTCCATACCATAGGCTCATCCGCCATAAGAACAAAGGCTCTAAGATCTGCCTTTCTTGGAACTATCTTTCCATTATCACAGATATCAATGTCAATAAAATCTATGACCTCCTGAGCGATAAATCTCCTTGGTTCCGCCTTCAGCATAGCAATAAACTTATCCTTCTCCGCACTTGTCATACTGTTACCGAATACAACACCATATCCTCCGGCTTCCGCCACATCCTTAAGCACAAGATCATCAAAATGTTCAAGTACATACTTCATATCCTGCTCATAATAAGGAAGATATGTAGGTGCATTATGTAATATGGGTTCCTCGCCAAGATAATATTTGATCATCTTAGGCACGAAATAATAGATTCCCTTATCATCTGCAACACCGTTACCCGGTGCATTTATAAGTGCGACATTTCCTTTTCTGTATATGTCATATATGTGAGGAATCCCTATTACCGATTCAGGATTGAAATTCATCGGGTCAAGATACTCATCCGATATCCTTCTGTAAACAGCTCCTACCCTCTCTTTTCTTCCGGAATAATCTATAAAATACAGATTATCATTTTCCACAACCAATTCATTTCCCGTAGCAAGATGTGCACCCGTCTGTTCTGCCAGATAAGAATGTTCGAAATACGCAGCATTATATCTTCCCGGAGATAATATAACCGTATGTCCGCCCACATTCACATGATCCATTGTCTTTCGAAGCAGCTTAGCATAATTTCTGTTATCAGAAATGGCATTCTTTTCAAATGTTGCAGGAGAACTTCGTCTGCATATGTCCCTTGCGATCATTGGATAAGACGCTCCTGAAGGAATTCTCAGATTATCCTCAAGAATATACCACTCACCGTCCTTAGCCTGAACAAGATCTATTCCGGATATATGCGAATACACATCCTTCGGAGGTTTGACGCCCTCACACTGTGCAAGATATCCGCTGCCCATATATACGAACTCCTCCGGCACAATCTTGTCAGATATAATCTTCTTATCTCCGTATATATCTTTGATGAACTCATTAAGAGCCATAACTCGCTGCTTCAGTCCTTTTTCGAGATAGTCAAACTCTTCCTTTCCAATAGTTCTCGGAATCATGTCAAACGGAAACAACTGTTCCTTAAATGTTCCGTTCTTATATATTCCGAATTTCACTCCATACCTTGCCAATAATTCGTTGACCGTGTCCGAATACTGATATAACTCTTCTGCATGCATAAGCATCCCTCCTAAATCTCATGTGTAAATGTGTGAACAGAACAAGGGCATTCTGCAAAATATCATAAATGCAGAACGCCCTTGTTCAAAAAAACTTTATTCTTAAAATAATAAGAAAAGGGAACTGTATATATCTACAGCTCCCTTGCTATGCGCTTAATTATATAATTAGATAACGAAAATGTCAATAACAAAAATTATACAAGTTAGTTACAAATTTATACAATAATATTATCTATTATTCACACATT
>CAJOLO010000065.1 GCA_905235345.1 uncultured Lachnospiraceae bacterium | reverse complement strand
TTTACATATCTAATTTAATAAATGTAATAATTAAAAACAAGAGAAAATATTAAGAATAAATAAGAAGCAGAATGGTAATACTTTCATTAAAGAAATATTATGAGTATATCGGTGAAATCTGATCTTTTCTAATAAATATGCTCAGATATATTCTTTAGTTTAATCGATTGGAAGGTGATACCATTGTCAGTAACAAGAGGTGATATATACTATGCTGATTTAAGACCTGTTGTTGGTTCGGAGCAGGGCGGAGTTCGACCGGTACTTATTATACAGAACGAGGCAGGGAACAAACATAGTTCCACAGTAATATGTGCAGCGATAACAAGTCGACAGAATAAGGCTAAGATACCAACACACGTGGAGCTTGCGGCAAATAAATGTAATATTTCAAAGGATTCGGTTGTACTTCTGGAACAGGTGAGAACGATAGATAAGAAGCGGCTTCTTGAAAAGGTGAGCCATTTAGACGACGATGTAATGGGTAATGTGAATCAGGCGTTGATGGTGAGTCTGGCATTGTAAGCTGTTTTGTGAGTAGCTTATGACGGACACAAGAGTCCCGGGAATATGCAGTGTTTTGTATTCCTACTGTACAGAAATAAGATCTGTTCAGCTTAGCTTCATAGTTACGCGACAGGCATGGTGCTCACGTACTTACGTTTTTTTTCTTCAATGAACAGCTGGCAGGTGGATATAAGGGCTCAGTCCTATAGCATTTTAGTAAGGGATTAGAGCTTCTTAGTGTCCCGTAAGTATCATAGCGATGCGAGCCACGGATGGCGAGCAAGGCGAGATTGAGACAGGATGTCGAATGGAAGCCGGTCGCGGACGGTTTAGAAGCCATGGCGGGACACTTAGAAGTCTCAATTCCGTCTAAACAGCCATAGGACTGAGCCCTTATATCCATCTGCCGGCGTCCGTGAAAAATAAAAAACTTAACAGTAATTAAATACATATATAGAAAGGATGAAGTATATGGGGTCGGGAACCTTTAAAAGTCTGTTCGGTAAGAAGAGCAGTGAGGAGCAGGCTGACGCAGTTGAGGAAGAGATTCTTTCGATTATCGAGGAAGGGCATGAACAGGGTGCTATCCGGACTGATGAGGCAGAGATGATTTCCAATGTGTTTGAATTCGGAGATAAACAGGTAAGAGATGTATGTTGTCCGAGACAGAAGATTCTTGGAATTGAAGCGGATACAGATATTGTGGATGCTCTTAATATAATGTTAGAGAACAGCTATTCAAGGTACCCGATTTATGAGGAGAATCTTGATAATATAATCGGTGTCTTACATATTAAGGAAGCGATATCTGCATATCTTGAGGATGCTAACCAGACAGTAAGAGAACTTGGAAGTGAGCCTTATTATGTGCATCCGACACAGAAGATTAGAAAACTGTTTAATGAGATGCAGAGCAGTAAAAATCATCTTGCCATTGTTGTTGATGAATACGGGCAGACAGAGGGGCTTATTGCATTAGAGGATATTCTTGAGGTTATTGTCGGCGATATTCTTGATGAGCATGACGAGAAAGAGGATGACATCATGAAGCTTGCGACAGGGGATGGATATATAGTAAACGGAAGTACAAAGCTTGAAGAATTAGAGGACTTATTCGATATTAAATTCCCTGATGAGGATATAGATACTGTCAATGGTTTTATGTTATATGAACTTGGAAGACTTCCGGAGGAAGAGGAACATATTAAGATTGATTACGAAGGTTTTTCATTTATAGCAATTAAATGGGCGGCTCATATGATAACGAAGGTTCGAATTAAGAAACTACCGCAGGAAAATTCTGATAATAATGCGGAAAATCCGAGACATTTATGAGATGAATTAATTTATAATGATTATGTCATAGTATCCGGATATATAATATTGTCGTGTTAATTAGGAGATTGGTAAATATGAACAAGAACAAGTTGGAAAATATTGTGGCAGGTATTTTATTAATTGTTTCGTTATGTTGTTGTAAGATATGGACTTACGGAGGTTCTTCTGTTTTTTTATTAATTAGTGTAATATTAAGTATAGTAGCAATTATTTTATTGGTTGTTTGGAGTAAAGATAGATAAGATTTTTTGTTATACAAAGAAACGAAGGTGAATAAATGAGTATTTTAGAAAGCAATGCTCTTACAAAAAGTTATAACGGTAAGAGGGCACTTAATAATGTGAATTTAAAGCTTGAACCGGGAAGGATTATTGGACTTCTGGGGCCGAATGGCAGCGGTAAGACTACATTTATTAAGATATGTGCCGGTCTGCTTACTCCTACAAGCGGGGAAGTGCTGATAAACGGAGATCCGATAGGACCGGAGACTAAGGCAAGAGTAGCGTATCTTCCGGAGAGAACATATCTTAGCAAATGGACTAAGGTAAGCTCTATTCTGGATTTTTTTGAGGATATGTATGAGAATTTTGATAAGGAAATGGCATACAGGATGCTGGCTGATTTGTCGATTAATCCGTCCGATAAGCTAAAGACTATGTCAAAAGGAACCAGGGAGAAGGTTCAACTGGTGCTTGTGATGAGCAGAAAAGCAGACATATACCTTCTTGATGAACCTATGGGAGGCGTTGATCCGGCTGCGAGAGATTATATCCTTAATACTATACTTGGGAGCTATAATCCGGAGGGCAGTATTCTGATATCGACACATCTTATATACGATGTTGAGAACATACTTAATGATGTGGTCATGATAAGACAAGGAAATGTGGTGTGTTATGATTCTGCAGATAATATCAGGAACACATATAATAAATCAGTGGATCAGGTTTTCAGGGAGGTGTTCAGATGTTAGGCAGATTATTTAAACATGAATTTAAGTCCTATGGTCTGGCGATGGGAATCATTTTTCTTGCAGGCGGACTTATGACAATTTTTATGAAGATACTTTCAATGCTTCCATATGGCGACAATGCTAAAGATGGAATACAGATGTTAATGGTAGTAGGTTTTATTCTTGTGGTTATTCTGATGAGTGTTGCTGTTAATGTGATGATTGTTGTAAGGTTTTACAGTACAACCGTTTGCGATCAGGCATATCTGACATGGACTCTTCCGGCGAAGACTTCAACAGTATTGATGTCGAAATTATTTGGAGGACTTTTATGGAGACTTATTCTCATTGCTGCAGTTGCAATACTTGGAGTTATATTTTTCTCAGGCTCTTATTGGTTGTGGCATGAGGAGTTTTCAGGGATGTTCTTTTATGATGAGCTTACTCCGGGAATGATCATTAATGAGTTGCTTAAGCAATTTTCCGGAAGTGTTACTTCGAAGGATATTGCGAGTTTTGTTATATATTATGTGGGAGTGCTTATCTGGTCGGTTGCCGGAATACTGCTTATCTATATGTGTATAGGAATCGGACAACTGTTTGGAAAGTTTAGGGTTGTTGCATCGATAGGCTTTTATTTTCTTACTATAATTGTGATACAGGTAATAAGTACAATCGGAGTTTCATTGCTTCCAATGGTCTATAACGACAGCAATGGTATGAATTCCTCGTTTGGTGGAAGATATGATTTTCTACCGGGAGTAATTAATCTGGTGGCAGCAATTGTAGTATCGGTAGCAGTGTTTGCAATAACCAATAATCTGTTTGATAAACATTTAAATCTTGATTAAGGCTGATATTTGTAAATGGCAGGCGGAAATAAATGAATTGCAAAAAATATATTTTCACAATTGAACACAATGAGATAAAGTTTGAGCATTTTATAAAACGGTATCATTTCCATGATCAGGATAGAGAATTGCTGATGGCAACCGGACGTTTTCTTTCCGAGTTTAATAGGGTAGAGGCAGGAATTATATATAATGACAATGGTGTGATATGCGTTGCTACACTGGGAAACGGGTATGACAGACTTCTTGATGTTGTTGCGGAGTCACAACATTTACTTCTTGCATATAGTATGGAGTGTTTTGCGATGGAATTTCTGTCGAAAACATATGAGAAAATGAATGAGACTGTGTTTCGGGAAACAGGAAAATGGATGGGCGAGTATCATTTTCTTGGTGCGGAAGATTTTAAGGTTATAGAAAAGTATTTGAGTGCATTATATTGTGAAGACATAAATGATAAATCTTATGGTAATGAATTGTCTGACAGAACTTCTTCGAACAGTGTCGTTACGTGGGAAAACGGAATGCTTCATCCATTAAAGAGTGTGATGTTTACAGCGGAATATAAGGAACATCGAGAGGAGAGCGGATGTCATAATTGTGAACTTTGTGAGAATGTTACCTGCAGTTTTCGACAGGTGGTACAGAAATCAAATATAAGAAAGAATAAGATGGAGGTTGATGTCAGTAATACCGTGTATTCTTATGGTATTTCGCATATTTTCGGTAAGCAGGCACATGAATCTGAAGGATAAGCTCAAGGTTACATATCAGCGGTCGAAATACCGGGAAAACAAGGAAAAACATACAACGCCATTTACATTCTGTTACAATTAGTGAATTTTATTCATTTATAAAATGAAAACATTTCATATTTTCACTTTACAAAAGTGCGTGATGTGTCTATAATAGCGATATTGGGTGCGTCAGGCACTTTTATTTTTGCCAAACTGTAATTGAGAAATATTTTCATTCAGTGTAGCTATTCAGCTATACCTGAACAGTTAATATTCAGTTACAAATAAAATACGAGGAGTGTTAACAGTGAAGAACACAGTAGAGATCAGATGGCACGGCCGTGGAGGCCAGGGTGCCAAGTCGGCAGCTTTGATGCTTGCTGATGCAGCATTTATGACAGGTAAACATGTGCAGGGATTTCCGGAATATGGCCCGGAGCGTATGGGAGCGCCGATTACGGCATATAACCGTATAAGTGAAGATCCAATCCGTGTACATTCTAATATCTATGACCCGGATTATGTTGTGGTTGTTGATGAGACACTTTTGGAAAGTGTCGACGTAACCGCAGGACTTAATCCTGAGGGCGCAATCGTAATTAATACGACAAAGAGCGCAGATGAGGTAAAACCGTATCTCAAGGATTATGCCGGACAGGTATATACATTGGATGCAAGAGAGATTTCAGAGAAATGTCTTGGAAGATATTTTCCCAATACGCCCATGCTTGCGGCAATCGCAGCAATCAGCAAGGTAATGACCAAGGAAGATTTCTTCAGAGAGATGGAGGGTTCTTACAGACATAAATTCGCAAAGAAGCCGGAAGTGGTTGAGGGTAACCTTGCCGCACTTCGTATGGCTTATGAGGAGGTGGAGTAAATGGCAGCAACAGATATTTCCAAGATAACTGAAAAGAGTGAGTGGCAGGATTTAACTGTCGGTAATCAGATATATGGCTCCGGAACCTCCAAGGCATTCCACACGGGAGAATGGAGAACACAGACTCCGGTATTTGCCGCTGATAAATGCAAGCAGTGTCTGCTCTGCGTACCGGTATGCCCGGATAGCTCTATTCCGGTAGAGGATTGTAAGAGACAGGATTTTGATTATGAGCATTGCAAAGGCTGCGGTATATGTGCAAAGGTATGCCCGTTTAATGCTATTTCAATGAAGGAAGGTCAATAAATAATCAGATACGATAATAATTAGTGAAATTATGAGTAGGAAGGATAATTAAAATGGCAATAAGAGAAAGATTATCGGGTAATGAGGCAATATCATTCGCAATTAAGCAGGTCAATCCTGATGTAATGCCTGCATTTCCTATCACACCGTCGACTGAGATTCCACAGTATGTGGCTAACTATATTGCTAATGGAGAGATGGATACGGATTTCATTCCTGTGGAGAGTGAGCATAGTTCAATGAGTGCAACTATCGGTGCATCTGCTGCGGGAGCAAGAGCACTTACCGCAACATCGTCATGCGGACTTGCACTTATGTGGGAGGAGTTATATGTCGCAGCGTCTAACCGTCTGCCGTTGGCACTCTGTCTTGTAAACCGTGCGCTTTCAGGACCGATTAATATCAACTGCGATCATTCGGATTCCATGGGTGCAAGAGATACCGGATTTATCCAGATATATGCTGAGAATAATCAGGAAGTATATGATAACTTTATTCAGGCTTACAGAATATCAGAGCATAAGGATGTAAGACTTCCGATTATGATATGTCAGGACGGATTTATTACATCACATGCTGTTGAGAATATTGAATTGTTAGAGGATGACAAGGTTAAGAACTTTGTCGGTGAGTATGAACCGGAGAACTACCTGTTAAATGCTGAACAACCGATGGCAGTTGGTCCTTATGCGGTTTCCAATTACTATATGGAGACGAAGATGGCACAGAATACTGCGATGGAAAATGCTAAACAGGTAATTCTTGATGTCGGTAAAGAGTTCGGTGAGATTTCGGGCAGAAGCTACGGATTCTTCGAGGAATACAGATTAGAGGATGCGGATTATGCATTTGTTATTATAGGTTCTGCTGCGGGAACTTCTAAAGATGCAGTAGACCGGTTGAGAGATCAGGGTATGAAGGTTGGACTTCTTAAGCTTAGAGTGTTCAGACCGTTTCCTGATGAAGAGATAGCTAAGGCACTTTCCCATTGTAAGGCAGTTGCAATAATGGATAGATGTGAAGGCTTCAGAAGTAAGGGCGGACCTTTAGGAGCTGAGGTAAAGGCTGCACTTTATGATTATGCTAAGAATGTGACTGCATTTAATCTCATATACGGACTTGGCGGAAGAGATTTCACAGTAGAAGAAGCAGAGAATATTTTCAAAGAGCTTGCAGGATATATTGAGGAAGGCAAACCGTTTGAGGAATACAGATATGTGGGACTTCGCGGCGAGAGCTTTTCAATAACAAGAACGAAGAGTAATTAAGGGAGGCAGATGAGATGAGTTATAATTTTAAACAGGAAATGAACAAACCGGAACGTCTGGCTCCAGGACACAGAATGTGTGCCGGATGTGGTGGTACAATAGCAGTTCGTGCGGTGCTCCGTGCACTTCATGAAGGAGATAAGGCGGTTATCGGTAATGCCACAGGATGTCTTGAGGTTTCAACATTTATGTACCCGTACACAGCTTATGAAGACAGCTACATTCACAATGCGTTTGAGAATGCGGGAGCTACAATGAGTGGTGTGGAGACTGCTTACAATGTATTAAAGAGAAAAGGCAAGATTGATGATACCTACAAGTTCATTACATTTGGTGGTGATGGCGGTACTTACGATATCGGACTTCAGTCACTTTCCGGTGCCATGGAGAGAAATCATGATTTTGTATATGTGTGCTATGATAACGGTGCATATATGAATACAGGTATTCAGCGTTCATCTGCAACTCCGATGTATGCGGATACAACAACAACCCCTGTCGGAAGCCAGTCAAACGGTAAGATGCAGAACCGTAAGGATCTTGCTACAATCCTTGCTGCCCATGATATTCCTTATGTGGGACAGTCAACGCTGTTAGGTAATTTCAAGGATATTCATACAAAGGCTGAAAAAGCTATATACACAGAGGGTGCAGCATTCTTAAATATCATGGCTCCATGTCCGAGAGGATGGAGATATCCGACTGAGGATATCATGGAGATATGCAGACTGGGTGTTGAGACCTGCTATTGGCCATTATTCGAAGTGGATCATGGCAAGTGGATTCTTAATTATGAACCGAAGAAGAAACTTCCAATCGAGGATTTCTTACGACCACAGGGACGTTTCAAACATCTCTTTAAGAAGGGTAATGAAGACCTTATTGTTCAGTTCCAGGAGGAAGTGGACAGAAGATGGGAAGATCTGTTATATAGGTGTGCAAGAGACTGATTGATATATCATAAAAAGAGCCATAAATGCATGATATCTGCATATATGGCTCTTTTCTCATGAATCTATTATTTAAAAGATGCAGAGTACTTCTGCTTAGCTTCGTCAATCTTCTTCTGTTCAGCATCAGGTGTAGGATAGTAGCCTCTGTCATGCATAGAGCAGAATACTTCCTGCTGCATGGTGTGTTCTTCTGCAAGAATGTCTAACATTGTATTTCTGAGATCTTCATGCACACACTCATTTGAAAATGTGTTGTAATTGTCTGTACAGTGTTTCTGTGTTGAAAGAGCATCCCCGAGAATGTCCTTTTCCTGTAATTGTGCCATAATATCATCCTCCTTAACTTAAATGACTATAGAGCTTGTTGAAATGAGACTGATGTCTTGTTGCGATGTCCTGCATTTCGCTCTTAATAGATGAATCAGTTGCCTGGTCTGCGAGATTCTGGAATTTCTTTACCAGAAGTTCCTCTTCCGATA
>CAJOLO010000064.1 GCA_905235345.1 uncultured Lachnospiraceae bacterium | reverse complement strand
AAATTATGAATAGATTAGAGAGGTAGTGATCGTTTATATGAAAACGAGAGAAGAGGCACTGACCTATGGGCTTTCGTTTCCGGGTACATATCAGGAAGCGCCGTTTCGCGATGATAATTGGCAGCTTGTCAGAGTAAAAGGAAGCAGGAAGGCATTTTTGTGGACCTATGAAAGAGATGGTTATATTAACCTTAATGTAAAAGTAGATCCGGAGTGGAGAGATTTTTGGCGAAATGCTTTTGCATCGGTAGTACCCGGCTGGCATCAGAACAAAGAGCATTGGAACACGATTATTTTAGACGGAACAATTCCTGATGAAGATATTAAAAGGATGATATCGGAGAGCTATGATCTGGTTACGGATAGTCCGGCCAGACGAATCTACGAAGCTGTCAAAAAGATACCCGTAGGAAAGGTTGCAACCTATGGGCAGATAGCGAAGCTTGCCGGCGATAAGAATATGGCAAGAGCTGTTGGCAATGCACTTCATAAGAATCCTGATCCGGTAAATATTCCATGTTACCGTGTGGTAAATGCAAAGGGAGAACTTTCCGGAGAGTTTGCATTTGGCGGAGCGGGAGCACAGGAAAAGCTCCTTAAAGCTGATGGAATTGAGGTGACGAATGGGAAAGTTGATCTGAAAAAGTACGGCTGGGAGATAGAGGAGTAGACAGAGTACCTTGTGCCGTAATATCACATCCTATCTGTAATCTGCATATAATAAATGGAGGATTTATGGAGGTGGGAATATGAACAATCCCACTATAATAATTGATGCAGGACATGGTGGCTATGATAATGGCGCATCTGATAATGGCAGACTTGAAAAGGATGATAACTTAAGCCTTGCCCTCGCTGTGGGAAACAGGCTTATCGCGGATGGTTATCCGGTGATATTTACGAGAGAGACGGACGTATATCAGCGGCCTGTCGATAAGGCAAGGATTGCTAATGAAAGCGGCGGAGACTATTTTGTATCATTTCATAGGAACTCAAGCCCTGAGCGGAATACCTACAGTGGCGTGCAGACGCTTGTATATGCGGATGAGGGAATAAAGGGACAGCTTGCAAGGAATATAAATGCGGAGCTTGCAGGGGTGGGTTTTAACGATCTCGGTGTTCCGGTAAGGACTAATCTTGTTGTTCTTAAACGTACCAATATGCCGGCGGTATTGATTGAGACAGGATTTATCAATACTGATGCTGACAATCAGTTGTTTGATTCAAGGTTTGACGATATAGCAGAAGCCATAACAAGGGCGATAGAAGAAACAGTCGGATATGATAATTCCGCTGGTAATGCTAATCCGCAATCGGGGCAATCGGAAAGACGCTTCGGCGTTCAGGTTGGTCTTTACAGAAGGTATGAAAATGCCATGTACCAGGCGGCAGAGTTATCGGATAAAGGATACTATACAGAGGTGATAAACTCCGGGCCGTATTATGCGGTAGTGGTCGGAAGGGAGCCTGATATCGACAGTGCAAGGCAGCTTGAGAGAACACTGCAGCGGGAAGGCTATGACACATTGTTGGTTAATTTGTAGATAATTTTAAGATTTTTTTATATTATTTGGTATGGCATTTTCTAAAATCTATGATATACTAAGAATTACAGAGAGTTTACATAACACATTTGACTGGATTGTATTATTTATAACATGTTATTGTGTTATGATCATGATGAAATTTAATAATGAATTATTTGCATTACTGCGAATAATATTGATAACATATTTTTGCAGTACATGATTACATAGATGAAGGATTGATAATATATAATGAATATACATAGATTGAAGAAGAGGTTGAAACATACCTGCAGAAGACTTCTTCGGCGTATTAAAAGAAGAAGGAAGAATAAGACAGGAACGCACAGGATCGGATACGGCGGTGTAAGCAGTTTCAGGGAACTTAGGGCATTGTTAGAATCAAGCAGAATGTTCTATACAGGTTATGTTGTGATAGTAACGATGCTGTGCATTCTTTTGTCACAGACCAGGCCTAACAGCCAGTTCAGAAAATGGTATTTTGCACTTACCAATAAAGAGACTGTCAACAAAGGAGTAGAGGTGGAGAACGAAGTTAAGAGCACCTCGGAAGGCGTGGGACAGTTTCTTACATTTTACAGATATTATAAGTTTGGTGCGACTGATCCGATGGATGTGGATCCGAATGCCCCTATGATTGCATTGACATTTGATGATGGACCGAGTGCTGAATATACAGACAGGATTCTGGAAGTCCTGGCTGCTAATTATTCGCATGCCACTTTCTTTGTGGTGGGACGTCAGACAGAGCAGTTCCCTGATAAATTGCAGGATATTCTTGCCTACGGGTGTGAGATAGGTAACCACACCTTTGATCATAAGAATCTGACGGAGCTGTCGGACAATGATATCATGCAGCAGATAGGAGATGTCAATCAATCGGTAATGAATGCTACCGGTGAGGAGACTACGGTTATCAGACCGCCATATGGTGCATACGATGACAAAGTGATGGGGATCTTAGATAAGCCGGTAATTCTGTGGGATGTGGATTCTGAGGACTGGAAGAGCCGTGATGTGCAGGCAATATGTGATAAGGTGCTTTCGGAAGTAAAGGACGGAGATATTATTCTTATGCATGACATATATGATACTACTGCAGAAGCGATGGAGTTATTGATTCCCAAGCTAAAAGAACAGGGCTACCAGATAGTTTCCGTAAGTGAGATGGCACGGTACAAGGGAAAGACCCTGGAGTTGGGAAATGCATACGGAAAGATTGCTGAGTAGGAATTATAAGAGCTACAGTTATTAGTGAGGTTAACGGAATAAAGCGGGTATTGATAAAATGAAACCGGTACGCTGAGGAAATGATTTGATACATGTTCATATATGTGGTATAATAAATGAGTTAATAACCCAAGTTGTTGTAGATTGTGACTTTTACAGATGCAGATATGATAATACTGGAGGATATTTATTATGTGGGCATATGAGAGTGTATTTTATCAGATTTATCCATTAGGATTTTGCAATGCACCGTTTGAGAATGATGGAAAGCAGGAGTCAAGAATTCTGAAGGTCATTGACTGGATTCCGCATATTGAGAAACTGGGAGCTGGTGCAATATATTTTTCACCGGTTTTTGAGTCTGATACGCATGGATATAATACAAGAGACTATACAAAGATAGATTGTCGTCTTGGATCTAATGAGGATTTCAAGAAGGTTTGCGATGAACTTCATAAGGCAGGGATCAAGGTAGTACTTGACGGTGTTTTCAATCATGTTGGAAGAGGATTTTTCGCATTTCAGGATGTACTTAAGAATAGGGAGAACTCCCGATACAGAGACTGGTTCCATATAAGCTTTGACGGTAATTCCAATTATAATGACGGTCTGTGGTATGAAGGCTGGGAAGGTAATTATGATCTGGTAAAGCTTAATCTTCGTAATGAAGAGGTTGTGCAGCACATTTTCTCGGCAGTCAGGGGATGGATTGATGAGTTTGATATTGATGGTCTGAGACTGGATGTAGCATATTGTCTTGATCACGATTTCCTGAGAAGGCTTCGTGAATACACAGATGGATTAAAGAATGATTTCTTTATTGTAGGTGAGACTCTTCACGGGGATTACAATCAGTGGATGAACGATTCCATGTGTCATTCGGTAACGAATTATGAGTGCTACAAGGGGTTATATTCAAGCTTTAACAGCATGAATATGTTTGAGATATGTCATTCTCTTGCGAGACAGTTCGGACCTGAGCAATGGACTCTTTATAAGGGCAGACATCTGCTTTCATTTGTTGACAATCATGACGTTACGAGAGTGGCAAGTATATTGAACAACGAGAACCATCTTCCGATTATATACGCTCTTGCGTTCGGGATGCCGGGTATTCCCTGTGTATATTATGGAAGTGAGTGGGGAGCTAAGGCTAATAAGAGTGAGGGAGATCCTGCACTCAGGGCTTCTTTTGATAAGCCTGAGTTTAACGAGCTGTCCGAATTTATCTCAAAGCTTTCGAAGGCAAAGAAGAGCAGCAAGGCACTTAATTATGGCGGTTTCAGAAATGTAGTACTTACCAATCATCAGTGTATATTCGAGCGTGCGTGTGATGATGAGAGGGTGATGGTTGCGATAAATGCTGCTGATCAGCCTTATACAGCACATTTTGATGCGGGTTGTGGAACGGCAACAGATCTTATTACCGGACTAACGCATGATTTTGGCGGAGGAAGTGAGCTTCCACCGTATTCAGCAGCTTACTGGTTGATGGAGAGGTGACATGGATGTTTGAGAAGAAAGATATTCTTTTTAGCGAAACCCTTGGAGTGTGTCAGGTGGCTGAAGTTACTAAGCTGGCAGCAAAGAATGGGGAACAGATATTGTATTACGGATTACGCTCGGTTTCAGATAAGAAGAAGGTTTCATATATTCCCGTTGAGAATCATAAGGTTCTGTTACGTCCCCTGATAACAAGAGAAGAGGCGTTGGAGCTTAAGGATAATCCGCCGGAAGATATGGACGGGCTTCAACTGGAAGAGGTTGAATATGTGCTTTCAATCGAGGAAACGAAGAAGAAAAAGCCGGCAAAGAATAAATAATAAAGACAATAAGAATCGGTTATGTATAAGATTATATACATAACCGATTTTGGTAAAAAGGTTTTTAATTATACGGATAAAACTTAGACAAGTTATTAGTCCGGTTAATTAGAAGTCGCTGTGTTAGTATAGCGTTTATCTGGTTCCCGTTGAACCAAAACCCCCCTCACCTCTTACTGTATCACTCAGTTCATCCGCTAATTCAAAATGAGCAGTAAGATATGGAGTTATTACAAGCTGGGCAATGCGTTCATTTGCCTCGATGGTTTTAATCTCTGTGCTGTGGTTATGTAGAGAAACCATGATCTCGCCTCTGTAATCCGCATCGACAACACCGACTTTGTTAGCCGGAGCAAGCCCCTTCTTTGTGGCAAGTCCGCTTCTTGCATATATAAGTCCTGCATATCCGACAGGGATTTCCATTGCAAGACCGGTTGGAATCAGCTTGGTTTCACCCGGGGCAAATTCAACAACATCATCTATACATGCATACAAATCCGCACCTGCGGCATATTCTGAACCATAGGTAGGAAGAATAGCATTATCTCTTAATTTTTTCACATTGACATTGGCTGATAACATATTAATAATCCTTTCTGATAGTGCGTTAATAAATTGAAAAATCTTTTGTGTCATCCCATAGAATTACCCTGTTCTTATCAAGGGATTCAGGAACCCTGATTATTCTCTGGTTGGATGAACCTCGAAAGCGCAGTGACAGATCTTTCTTGGCCTCCACAAATTCTCCGTCGATAAGAATATCGATAAGCGAGAGCATTTCATAGGTTTCAATCCATTGCTTTGCCATATCTTCCATAAGATCTTTCTCAAAATCATATCCGGTATAACACCATATATCTTTGTCGGGATAACGTTCTTTGATCTCTTTTAAGAGAGGGAGAACGGCTATCTGATTCTTGTATTCAAAGGGTTCTCCGCCAAGCAAAGAAAATCCGTGTATATAGTTGGGCTGCAAAGCTTCTAATATTTCATTTATAACATCACTGTCAAATGGTTTGCCGTAATTAAAATCCCATGTTTCCGGATTAAAACAGCCGGGGCAGTGGTGTGTGCATCCACTGACAAAGAGGCTGACACGAACACCCGGACCGTTGGCAACGTCATATTTTTTAATTGCTGCGTAATTCATATTGTATTATATTCCTATTCTGTTTTAATTATATAAGTCTGATATTACAGGTGAAGAACACGGGCTTTGATTTCTTTGGTCTTGCCGACGTTCCAGAAATTCTCACCCAGATATCCGCAGGTTCTTCTGGTCACATTCATCTTGGCGTGATCCTTATTGCCACACTGAGGACATTCCCATTCGTTATCATCATTGATAAGAATCTCTCCGTCATATCCACACTCATGACAGTAGTCTGACTTGGTGTTGAACTCTGCGTATTGAATGTTGTCATATATGAACCTTACTACCTCAGCTAAAGCATCCAGATTATTTTTCATGTTAGGTATCTCGACATAAGAAATGGCACCGCCTGAGGAAATCTTCTGGAACTGACTCTCAAAACGGAATTTGCTGAAGGCATCTATGCTTTCACGGACATCAACATGGTAAGAGTTGGTGTAGTATCCTTTGTCTGTTATGTCAGGAATGCTTCCGAAACGTTCAAGGTCGATTCTTGCAAAACGGTAGCATAAGCTCTCTGCCGGGCTTCCGTAAAGACCGAATGCGATTCCGGTCTCAGCTTTCCATTTATCGGTTGCGGCACGAAGTCTGTTCATGACGCGAAGTGCAAATTCCTGACCGGTGGGAGTGGTATGGCTTACACCCTTCATAAGTTTAGTGACTTCATACAGTCCTATATATCCAAGGGAAATGGTTGAGTATCCGTTCATAAGAAGTTTATCAATAGGCTCCCCCTTATCAAGTCTTGCAATGGCACCGTACTGCCAATGGATAGGACTAACATCCGAGGTTACTCCCTTGAGTGCGTTATGTCTGCACATCAGAGCCTCGTAGCAGAGGTCAAGTCTTTCCTCCAATAACTCCCAGAACTTTTCTTCATTACCGTTAGCTATGATTCCAATCTGCGGAAGATTAAGACTTACAACACCCTGATTAAAGCGTCCTTCGAATTTATAATCACCGTTCTCGTCTTTCCATGGAGTCAGGAAGCTTCTGCAGCCCATACATGAGAATACATTACCTTCATAATTCTCGCGCATCTTCTTGGCTGATATATAGTCGGGATAAAGACGCTTGGCGGAACATTTCACCGCTAATTCGGTAATGTAATCATATTCGCCGCCTTTAAGACAATTATGCTCGTCCAGTACATAGATAAGCTTAGGAAATGCAGGGGTAACATAAGCCCCCTTCTCATTCTTGATCCCCTCAAGACGCTGGCGCAGAATCTCTTCTATTATCATGGCGTTCTCTTTGATATATTCGTCGTCTTTGTCCAGATTAAGGAACAGGGTTACGAAAGGAGACTGACCGTTAGTTGTCATCAATGTGTTGATCTGATACTGAATGGTCTGTACGCCGGAACGGAGCTCATCCTGAAGGCGTTCTTCTACCATCTTATCGATCACATCCTCGGAAACAAGATCTCCGAATTCGGCGGTTATCTTGGCCTTGAACTTATCGCGGGATTTCCTGAGATATTTACCGAGATGTCTAACATCAACAGACTGACCGCCGTACTGACTGCTTGCTACGGCTGCGATTACCTGTGTCATAACGGTGCAGGCAACCTGAAAGCTCTTGGGACTTTCTATAAGCTTTCCGTTCATGACAGTTCCGTTATCAAGAATGTCCTTGATATTGATAAGACAACAGTTAAATATAGGCTGAAGGAAATAGTCTGCGTCATGGAAATGGAGAACACCCTCCTCGTGAGCTTTGGAAATCTTCTCGGGAAGCAGGATTCTCTTTGTAAGATCTTTGGAAACCTCACCTGCGATCAAGTCGCGCTGTGTGGATGCAACCGTTGCATTCTTGTTGGAATTCTCCTCCATTACATCTTTATTCCGGTTCTGTATAAGACTTAAGATTGAATCGTCTGTCGTATTGGCCTTGCGTACAAGCTCTCTTGAATATCTGTATATAATGTACGTCTTCGCAAGAACGAACTTCTTCTCATCCATAAGCTTCTGCTCTATAATATCCTGAATATCTTCTACGAGCATACGTGAACGATTCTTGGACTCGATGCAGTTGATAATGTATTCGATCGTATCATCTGTCACCTTTTCTGACGGCTCTACTTCGGAATTGGCTTTCTGAATCGCAACCTTGATCTTGTTACGATCATAGGAAACAGTGGATCCGTCTCGTTTGATTACTTTCATACCCCTTACTCCTTTATTGAAAAATATATATTGAACACTGCTTATTCAACCCTGTAAATATCTGATGGGGAGCTGACTCCCGATTCAAGTGCACAGAGCACTGCGTGGTTCTTGAACAGATGGGTGAAGTTAATGTGCTGATGTTCAGAACGTTTTCTATTATACCACTCTATATTGGGATTGTAAATGAAAAAAACACAATATAATGTGCTGAAAAAAGTGCAATAACACATAAGAAAAAGATATTTCTGTGAAATTTTAAAATATCTCTTTATTTTTGGGGAACTTTGTGATATAACAGAATGAGTGTTTTTCTATATTTTATTTAAAACCATATTAATATTATATGTAATGGAAGGAATTGAAT
>CAJOLO010000063.1 GCA_905235345.1 uncultured Lachnospiraceae bacterium | reverse complement strand
GGAAGTAGCTAAGGCAATGACGGATGAGATAGAACGTCAGAATGAGAATATTGAGCTTATTGCTTCTGAGAATATAGTAAGCAAGGCGGTTATGGCTGCAATGGGAAGCCCGCTTACCAATAAGTATGCGGAAGGATATCCGGGTAAGCGTTATTATGGAGGCTGTCAGTATGTGGATGTAGTTGAGGATCTGGCAAGGGAGAGAGCTAAAGAGCTTTTCCATTGTGAGTACGTTAATGTTCAGCCACATTCGGGAGCACAGGCTAATATGGCTGCATTTTTCGCAATCATGGAGCCGGGTGATACATTTATGGGAATGAATCTTGCGCACGGAGGACATCTTACACATGGTTCGCCGGTTAATCTTTCGGGAAAGTATTTTAACGTAGTTCCTTACGGAGTGAATGACGATGGCTTTATAGATTACGATGAGGTAGAGAGAATTGCTAAGGAGTGCAAGCCTAAGCTTATCGTTGCAGGTGCATCTGCTTATGCAAGAGCTATAGATTTCAAGAGATTCAGAGAGATTGCTGATAGTGTCGGAGCAGTGCTCATGGTGGATATGGCACATATTGCAGGCTTGGTGGCAGCGGGAGTTCATGAAAGTCCGATTCCTTATGCTCATGTAACAACAACTACTACACATAAAACACTTCGCGGTCCTCGTGGAGGTATGATTCTTTCAAGCAATGAGGTCAATGAGAAGTACAACTTCAACAAGGCAGTATTCCCAGGAATTCAGGGTGGTCCGCTTATGCATGTGATTGCAGCTAAGGCAGTATGCCTTAAGGAGGCACTTTCTCCGGAATATAAGGTATATCAGCAGCAGGTTGTCAAGAATGCATCTACTTTGGCATCAGCATTGATTGAGAGAGGTTTCAAGATTGTATCAGGTGGTACGGATAATCATCTTATGTTAGTTGATCTTCAGAATCTTGATCTTACAGGTAAAGAAGTTGAGAAGCTGCTTGACAGCGTGCATATAACAGCCAATAAGAATACAGTACCGAATGATCCTAAGTCGCCATTTGTAACAAGTGGTATCCGTCTTGGTACACCGGCAATTACAACCAGAGGTGCTGATGAGAATGATATGATCGTTATTGCTGAAGCTATTAAGACTGCGGTTATTGATAAGGATGAGGCAAAGGCAACGGAGCTTGTCAGATCAATTACGTCAAAATATCCGCTTTATGCGTGAGCACCATGCTTGTCGCGTATCTATGAAGCATAGCTGAATAGATACAATAATATTATGAAAAGACAGCACCGGGGATATTTCCGGTGCTGTTCGTTTAAATGGAATCAGATGGTGTGATTATAAAAACATTGAGGCGGCGTTTGACATGAACATGAAAAAGAAGAATTATTATTTTTATATGTTTTTTTTAATCATATATTCGTATGAATTTTCAAAGACACAGCAGCTTACCATTGCGTATAATCGGTATCGCACCACTATGCAGTATGCCGGAGTTGCTGTTTTGGGAATTGGTTTTTTGCTGTTTTATATTAGCAGGAAACTGACTGCGTCTGTTTCGGGCAGAAAATTATTGTTAATGGGTTTTAATCTGCTATATACGGTAGGAATGCTTTATATGCTTTTTGTGCCTGAAAGTCTCGCTGTCACATTGGTCATTCATCTGTCTTTGGGTTACATCGGCGGTGCGGTGTATTATTATATAGCTGTAGCCTTGTGTAGAACAGGATATGTCGGACGGGTGGCAATGATCAGCCATATAATAGCAATTCTGCTTCAGATGCTTTTGCCGGATTGCATTAATGATACATGGATAGTGATTATGATTCTGATTGCCGGATTTGTGTTTGTTACATATCTTATGCTTTTCCCACCAGCGGATTGGATGTTTGAGGAAATGTTGCCTTTTGCCAAGGAAACAGTTGAATGGAATGATGAGGTGAAAAACAGGCTTGTCGGGCTTTTGTTAATAGTTGTATTTGCGGATTTATTTGGTTGTATGGTGGAGATTACATGGACAACTGCCTGGGAAGCCGGAGGTGTGGATATGTATACTTATCCGAGACTTTTCATGATAGCCGGATACTTTATAGCCGGATTTTTTGCTGATTATAAGAAGCATAAGTATCTGGATATATCACTTCTCATGATGCTCGGGATCGGATTTTCGGGTATTTATATGACAGACCATCAACAGGCAAGGTTGTGTATTTTCTATATGCTGGCCGGATTTATCATATTATATATGAACATTAAGTTCTGGAATCTTGCACCATATACTAAGGCTCCGGAATTTTGGGCGTGTTTCGGGCGGATACTGTACGTGTTTGAAGGTGTTGTATGTGAGCTGTTTATTAAGCTTTTTGCCGGGAAAACATTCTATAGTTCAATGATGCTTGCCCTGTTTTTTGCTGTCATTGTGTATTATGTGATTAAAGAGTCTGCTTATAAGACTCTTGGTGAATGGATTCTGTTTGAGAATGGACTGTATGCGACTGATGAGGACACTGATATTGCATTGGTTTGCGGGCAGCAACCTGATGAAACGCATTTTTTCGAAAAAATACATGGAGGCAATAGCCGATATGATAAATTACTGGCCTATAGTATTAATTACGAATTGACACCAAGAGAAAAGGATGTTATGAAATCTCTGCTGGAATCAGATGAGAGTATGAAAATAATAGCTGAAAAGCTGGAGATATCAGAGAGAATGTTATACAGATATATGAATCAGCTTTATGAAAAGACAGGAACAGAGAACAGAACAGGGCTTGTCAAATCTTATTATGAGTATAACAGCTGAAAATGAATAATGTTTTCTGAAATAGTCATAAGAGCATTTTGTAAAAATAATGATGATATTAATATGGATTGATAAATAGAAAATGTGACAAAAAATATAGAACAAAATGTTGAAGAATTGTTGGTTAAATAAATGTGATAAAAGGCTACGAAAATGCAGCCTTTTTTTCTTTGGCAGAAATATGAACCTAGTTAATTACGATATTTGGTTGTAAAATATTAATGATTGTAGGTAAATATGTATTATTTGTTTATGTATGCGGAAACCGGCAATGTTTTTTGAATAAGTGGGAGAGTTCAGAGGGGGAATAAGCCGGTTTCCACGTTAGTAAAAAGGAGGATGTGTATGACTAAAAAGCAAAAAAACAAAATCAGAATAATGCTATGGCATCTGGCAATGATCATGGTTGCGATATTTATGCTGCCGATAAATGTAGATGCTTCAGAACCGGAGAAACCGGCTGAGCTTGAAAACAGGACATCAAAGAATCACGTATTTGAATATACGAAGAATCCTGACGGAGATAATGGAAGTTACGAATATGGTATGACGGATAACAATACTCTTATCATGCCAGGAGATACTTTTACGTTTAAGGTGTACAAAAGTGATACCGGTAATGGTGAAGATGACTTTTATTATTCACTGGGATATTGGGATAGCAATAAGCAGAAGCCGTATGAAGCATGTTTTGACGGAGATGGGAGTGATTATTCTTTCGGTGGAGATGTTACCGCAGCTACGGCAGTCGAAGTGACGGAAACAGCGACAATAACTAAGAAGGGCGATAATGCAGAAACATATGATGTTCCTGTATCATTTAAGAACAATTCATCTTATCCAATAATTATAGGGTTAAATATGTCAGGCAGTGCAGGTCAGAACGGACAATCGTATCAAACAAGCGGGCTAACTGTAAAATTTATTAAACCTTATTATAATATTACATATTCTTTTGGAGAGTCTGATGACTGGCCATTAGGTGAGTATGAGAATCTGGATTTTCCCAAGTACTACTGGATTACTGATGAACAATATACGATCAATATTCCTAATCCGGTAAAGGAGGGTGCTCATTTTAAACGGTGGAATCAGACGGTTGACAAATACTACAAAAAAGATGGCGGGAATTATTCATCCCAAATAACTGTTAAGTGGGATATAAGTGATGATACAGTGGGGATTAACTCAAGTTGCTTTCAGAGCTATCGTGATGTTGATATTTCACCGGAATGGGATGAAAATGGAGCTACCATAGTATTCTATGGCAAAAGGAAAGGTTAATGACCGTGATAAATGGGTGCTTGAGGTCAGCAAAAAAGATGATACTAACAGCGAGAATCCTGTATATGACTTCAATCTTGATAATACTACAGGCAATGCTATAGCAACTCGTGATGATGATACCTTCCTTGGGTGGTGTACTAAGGAAAGTGCACTTTATAATTTTGATTATAATGATGATAGGAAGAGCGGCAGTTTTGTAACCGCGGACAGTGCTGCAGATGCTTATGAGGCACTTTCTTTAAGTGAAGATGGAGGCTCTCCGAGCAATAACTGGAGCAAAGGAGCCCTCTATGCAAAGTGGGCAAGTGAGACTAATGAAGCTCTGGAAAAGAATGGATATGTTTTGCAAGAAGGAACATTATGGTTTCTCAATAATTTTGGCGTGCGGGCATGGATCGATGCGAGAACTGCGGATGGAAGCCTTCCGGCTAAGGTGACAGATATTAAGACGGGTTATAAGGATGAGAAAGTTACTTCCATTTCCGATGGATTAGAAAACTGCACCGGGCTGACAAAGCTTACAGTGAGTGATTTGTCGCTTACATGTTCCTTTAAGGGATGTTCCAATCTTAAAAAAATCAATCTTGATCCGGGTGATTATCACTACTCCGAAACATTAGGATATGAGCAGTTTGAGGGCACAAGTCCTGATCTGGTGATCAATGTACCGGAGGATCAGCTGGGGTATTACCGTGATCGTTATCCTGATTATTCATATCTTTTCAATGCAGATACTTCAGATAGGAGATATCCGCTTACTGTTAATGGAGAGATCATAACAGATAATAATCTTACGGTGGCATGTGGAAAGGGTACGGCAGTGTTTGATCCTGATACCTCCACGCTTACACTTGAAAACGCAGAGCTTTCAAAGTGTATAAATCTTCACAATGTAAGTGCGCGCTACTGGAATGGTGATTATCATGCCCCATATGATGAGGCGGTTATCGTCAGCAATCTGTCGGCTCTTAAGATCATACTTAAGGGTACAAATGTTGTTAAGAGAACTGAGGATTACCTGCTTAGAGATCTTGTAAGAGCTTACGGTGATGTGGAGATAACAGGTGATGGAAGTATTGAGGGAAATCTTGTATCCTCTCATTATTTTATTCAGGATGATAGTGGGAAATCTGTCCCATATGACGGTATATGTAAGCTTCCGATAACAGCCTTTGGTAATGTGACCATAGATGGTATTACTGCAAAAAGACTTATTGTAAGTCCTGCAAAAAATCTTGTAATAAATAACGCAGACTTTGAAGGCGGACAGTTTTCGTCAGGTACGGGTGTTACCATTACGAATGTTAAAATTGAACAGGATAAGGAGACAGGTGGACCTGATGGTATTATGGAAACAACAGTAGGCGGAAAATCGCTTGTTGTTGATAAATGTGTATTTAACTATGTGACCGTAGATACTGATGAAAATACAGAGTCCATATCGTTTAAGAACAGTAACATTCAGCTGCAAAGCAGGAGCAGTGCGGAAGTAACAATAAGCGGAGGAGATAATACTGCTCTTGTTATAGACAATTCCACATTTAATGCATATGGAAAAACTAAAGGAGTAACTAATATTCCGGAGAGTAAGATCAATCTTACAAAGTGTGCGATCACAAGAGGAGCATGGAATGAAAGCGGATACTTTATTATTGAGCCGGCTGAACCTGAAACTTATACGATTACATTTAATACAGGTGGCGGAAGTGCGGTTGATTCGCAGACTGTAATCTATGGTAATGCTGCCAATAAGCCAAAAGATCCTGTAAAGAATGGCTATACATTCGATGGATGGTACAGTGACAGTGCATTAAGTAAAACATTTGACTTCACTATAAAGATTACAGAGAATATAACGGTATACGCAAAATGGAAAGAAAATATGCCGTCATCCGGCGGCAGTGACAAGGATGCCGGTGACACGGCCGGAGGGGACGGAAAAACTGATACGACCACACCGACGGACGGTAGTATATCCGGTGGCAGTGGCAATGAGACCGGAGGGGATGGGAAAACTGATACGACCACACCGACGGACGATAGTATATCCGGTGGAGATAAAGAATCGGGAAGTCAGGAGATTAAAACTCCTGCTGTGGGAACTATCGAGGAGGATTCGACAGGAACAGCAACCTACAAGGTAACTGAAACGAGTAAGGATAGCAACGGAAAGACGGTTGTGGAAGTAACATATACTGCTCCGACTGCGGCAGAAAGCAATAAGACATCCGTTACAGTTCCTGCCACGACTACGCTTAAAGACGGTACTGTTGCAGAGGTTACGGAGATCGCGGCTAATGCGTTTAAGAACAATAAGAGAATCACAAAAGTTACAGTAGGTAAGAATGTAAGAAAGATTGGAAATAGGGCTTTTTACGGATGCAGTAAGCTAAAGATTGCTAATCTCGGTTCGAATGTTACTACAATAGACAGCAATGCTTTTGCTAAGTGTACGGTACTTACGAAGATAACTATTCCCAAGAGCACAAAGAGTATCGGTGCGAGAGCATTTGATGGTGATAAAAAGTTGAAGACGATTACTATTAAGAGCACTAAGCTGACCTCTAAGACAATAGCTAAGAATGCATTTAAGGGTATAACGACTAAGACTACCATTAAAGTGCCTAAATCAAAGAAGAAAGCTTATACTACATTGTTCAGAAAGAAGGGTCTTTCTAAGAAGGTAAAGATTAAGTAGATATTAAGTAGAACTGGTCAATGTTGTCAATGATTAATTGAGATATGAAATACTGATAATAAAAGCTCCGCCATATGTTATAATAACAGATGACGGAGCTTTTATATGGCGATGTGTTTTATATTATATACACTAATATAGGAATTATACAGTATATAGTAAATTATAGATGAAGAAAATTATTTGGTCGTCTAGTGTATATCCTCAACGTCAAGCACCTTGTTGACTGCCGAGAGCAATGCACATACTGATGCATCTATGATATCATTCTTGATACCACAACCCCAGGTAGTATTTCCGTCCGGAGTTTCAATACCGACATATGAACATGCCTGAGAATTGGAACCTTGCTGTAATGCGTGCTCTTCATAGCATATAAGCTTGAAATCTACGTTAAAGTGTTTCTTTATTGCATTGGACACAGCATCCAATCTACCATTACCATTTCCGTGATATTCCTTCTGAACATCATCACGCTTAATAGTAAGAGTGGTTGAAATCGATCCGTCACTCTCCTGGACGAAATGGCATTCGTCTAATTTAATAACTGTTTTTATGTTGACATATTCTTTGTTGAAGATGCCAAGTATCTCTTCGGGAGATAATTCCTTGTGCAGATGATCGGATACATTCTTTACGGCATATCCAAGATCCTCACGCATTTTTGCCGGAAGATTGAAACCATAGGTCTGTTCCAATACATAACCTATTCCGCCTTTTCCTGACTGGGAGTTGATACGAATTACGTCGCCCTCATATTCTCTGCCAACATCATGCGGGTCAAGGGGAAGGTAAGGTACAGTCCAGTCATGAAGTTTCTTATCCTCGCGCCATTTCATGCCCTTGGCGATAGCGTCCTGATGTGAGCCTGAAAATGCAGCAAATACAAGCTTTCCTGTATATGGCTGACGATCATATATTCTCATTCCGGTAACTCTTTCATAGAGTTCTGCAATTTTAGGCAGTTCTGAAAAATCAAGCCCGGGATCAACACCGTGGGTGTACATATTCATGGCAAGAGTAATTATATCTACGTTACCGGTACGTTCGCCATTTCCGAATAAGGTTCCTTCGATTCTGTCTGCTCCGGCAAGTACACCAAGTTCTGCATCGGCAACACCGCAACCTCTGTCATTATGAGGATGAAGAGATAAGATAACATTCTCTCTCATGGCAAGGTTCTTACTCATGTATTCAATCTGGCTTGCATATACATGAGGAAGTGACATCTCAACAGTTGCAGGCAGATTGATGATGACCTTGTTGTCTGCCGTAGGCTTCCACACATCAATCACTGCGTTACATACATCAAGTGCATAATCAACTTCAGTGCCGGTAAATGATTCCGGAGAGTATTCAAACTGGTAATTGCCGCCGTCCTTCTTTGTGAGGTCAAGTAACATCTGAGCACCGTCGGTCGCAATCTTCTTGATTTCATCCCTGGATTTCTTAAACACCTGCTCACGCTGTGCAAGAGATGTAGAGTTATACACATGAACGATAGCGTGCTTACATCCTTTTACAGCTTCAAATGTCTTCTCGATAATATGAGGCCTTGCCTGAGTGAGTACCTGAACAGTCACATCATCAGGTATTAAATTCTGTTCGATAAGAGCTCTTAAAAAATCATACTCTGTTTCGGAGGCAGCGGGAAATCCCACTTCAATCTCTTTGAATCCGACTTTTACAAGCATTTTGAAAAATTCAATCTTTTCGTCAAGGCTCATAGGAACAATAAGTGCCTGATTACCATCTCTAAGATCTACAGAGCACCATGCCGGTGCCTTGTCAATATATTCCTTCTTTGTCCAGTCCAAGGATTGCTCCGGTGGCATAAAATAATTGCGTTTGTACTTTGTTGCGTCCATCATAATACATACCTCCTTAATTGATCATAAAATTCTGAAGAAACGTGTAATAAAAAAATCTCACGTCTCTATATTATCTAAGAGACGTAAGATTTTACTTACGCGGTACCACTCTTATTCATACATTGCTATATGTATGCACTCGTTACGGATACGGGATATGAAATACCATATATCCTCCCAGATATAACGGTTGGGCTCCGTCCACACCTACTGTTATGTGATGAAATGATAACTTCACATAACCCGTTCAGCTGGCTGCTTAGAGGCGAGTTCAAATTCCTTCCGCTACTATCTTACACCAACCGATAGCTCTCTGAAAGCATTCACAATTCTACTATTCCTCATCATTGCATTTCAATATGTAATAAATTATATTTAATAACATTAGATAAAGATTAACATATCAGAAAAAATGTGTCAAGATTGTTTTGGTTTTATTGTATTTTGATTTTGATCGAGCTCTTGTTACCTGCATTATCTATAGCGGTAATCTTATGATTGCCTTTCTTCTTTATTGTTATTTTGTAGTAATCTTTATATTTGCCTTTCTTTACAAGCTTTGACTTAGTAAGCTTCTGGTTTTTGCCATCGACAGTTATCTTCTTCAGGTTAACTTTGTCTTTGACATAGAAAGTCACATTGTTGGTGTATTTATTACCGTTCTTTATGCCTTTAATCGTTGGAGCTTCTGTATCTTTATAGAAGGTCAACGTTGTTGAGTTTCCTTTGAGGTCTGTTGCTGTGATTACATTCTTACCATTCTTAATATTAAGAGTGGAATACTCTTTTCCGTTTAAAGTGGTTATTACAGCAGCGGTGTCGTCTGAAAATGTGATCTCAGGTATTGTAGAGTAACTGCCTCCGTCGGTGATTCCTTGTATAACCGGTGCAGTGGTATCGGCATCAATAAGAGCCTTGCCTTGTGCTGTATATGCATACCACGATGCTCCGATAAATGTTGTGTCAAAAGTAGCGGTTTTACCTGATGTTTCTGATGTTATATTAGCATTAGTGTCAACGATATCGCTTGAGAGAGTTACACCAAGCTTTACATAAATACTTTGGCTGATTGCATTTGCTAAATCATAGTCAGTATTATTTACATTATTACTTGAGGGAGCTATATGGTAATAGAATATATCCTTTGTTAATGTCATATCGGTATCATTGTTAATATCATTGATTGAACCTGTCTGAGTATCTGTTGTGGAATAGTACTGCTTACCATCCTCTAAAGTTTCCAGAACTGCATTTGGTTGGGGTTCGCCCATCTGATCCGAGAACTCTTTGCTAATGGATTGTTTGGATGTTACGGTAACTGTTCCGTCATCATTGACTACATAATTTCCGTATACGCGCATACAACCTGTGCTTGCGATGGCAAGGCATGATAATAGTATAACTCCTATTGTTTTTTTCATATATTCCTCCGTTCCGGTAAAAATTTCATGTTACTTTGTGTGAAATTGTCCATACCGATTTATTATATAAAAAATATACATACAGTGTCGGATAAAGTCAATACATTTCATAAAAATACGTCAGTATATTTTATATGAATATGTAAATGATGATAAATATGGATAGTATGTCGTATAGGATGAAAAGTTTTAGATTATTCATCTATTTCCATTAGTTTTTGAACGACCTTGCTGAAATACTTGTTGTTTCTGTATTTGAGTATAAGGTCTTTTTCTTCGCTCGATAATAAAAGTGGAACTTCCGAATCTGTATTTTCATAGCCTAAGGTTTCAAGAATATTTGAAATCCCATATATTTTACATAATATCAAAAGCATATCAGCGGAAGGCTGATTCTGTCCGGTTTCCCAACTATAGATGGTTTTTGTGGAAAGCTTGATTCCATAATCCTTTTCCAGGCATTCCGCAACATATTTGACTGATAGATGAGAGCTTTTTCTGCATTCTCTTAAACGATTTCCTAAATCAGAATTCATAATAATTTTTACTCCCTTTTCTGTCTTTTTGTTTAAGTATACCACTTTCACTTTGTATTAGGTGAGGAGGCATCTTTCATTGATATATGGGTTATATGAATAACATTTATAAATACATCAATAATATTATAGTAACTTACTTTGTGTGTCAATGAAACAAAGGTAGATAAACAGAAAAATAATTGAAATTCTACGTGATATAGAATATAATGATAAATGTAAATTTGCAAAGTCTATGTATCGTAGAATTGGGGAGGCGTTTTATAATGAAGACTGAACGATATATACAGAAATATATAACAGAACATAATATATCTACGGATAATATAAAAAAGGATACAGGTCTTGACTTAAATTATATTTTTGAAAATGACGGAAATCTGTTGGCAGATGATTTTTTAAGGCTTTGTGTATATCTGGGTATTACGCCTGAAGAGATAGGGGATCAGATTCTGTAAGATATATAGATGGACGTGTATAAATAAAGTGTAACATGCAAATTACATTATTGAAAACGTAAGTATTGTGGTCGCAGTCTCATCCTCTGAAGTGAAATGGATTGCGACCATAGTTACTATTCAAGAAGGTCTTTATATGTTATGTGTGTAGAAACTTACCGTAATATTTCATGAAAGTCATGAAAATGTGGTGAAAATGTATATAGAATAAAGCTTTACACATAAATAAGTTTTCGCTATAATATTATGTATAATTTTATTTATATCAGTTTTTTGAGCTTTTTTCTTTACAAGATAAATTGAAAAAAATATTCATTTATGTTATAATACACTGGTTTTTGTGATTGTTCAGAACAAAGCTTTGACTTATTCACAATTCGTTGATGATTTGATTGAATGGTTACAGATGATTACACATTAATCTTAAGAAAGGAAAAGCTGTGAATATATGTTATACATATTGAGAAGCGGCAGGTGGAATAATGGTAAGATTATACGAAGGCGGTGCTTATCTTGTTAATGGTACGGAACTCATTGCAGATGGAGCTAATCAGGAGGAAGAATTAAAGAGTAAAACAGGAAGTGTTATATCCAGAGAGGAAGCTGCTAAGAATACTATCGCTTACAGCATTCTTAAGAATCATAATACATCGGATAATATGGATAAGCTGCAGATTAAGTTTGATAAACTTACGTCTCATGATATAACATTTGTCGGAATCATACAGACGGCGAGAGCATCAGGACTTACAGAATTCCCGATACCGTATGTTCTCACGAACTGTCATAATTCACTTTGTGCGGTAGGAGGAACGATCAACGAAGATGACCATATGTTTGGACTTTCGTGTGCTAAGAAGTATGGTGGTGTATATGTACCTCCTCATCAGGCAGTAATTCATCAGTTTGCAAGAGAGATGCTTGCTGAGTGCGGTGGCATGATACTTGGTTCTGATTCACATACACGTTATGGTGCTCTTGGAACAATGGCAGTAGGAGAAGGCGGTGGAGAACTTGTTAAGCAACTGCTGTCCCAGACATATGATGTTAATATGCCGGGCGTTGTTGCCATTTATCTTGATGGTAAGCCGGAAGCCGGAGTAGGTCCTCAGGACGTTGCACTTGCAATTATCGGAGCGGTATTTGCCAATGGATATGTTAAGAATAAAGTTATGGAGTTCGTTGGACCGGGAGTGTCAAATCTTTCAGCAGATTATCGAATCGGCGTGGATGTAATGACCACAGAGACAACCTGTCTTTCTTCTATCTGGAGAACGGATGATAAGATTAAGGACTTCTATGATATACATGGAAGGGCAGATAAGTATAAAGAACTCAATCCGGGTGCGGTTGCATATTATGACGGAGTTGTATATGTGGATCTTTCAAAGGTTAA
>CAJOLO010000062.1 GCA_905235345.1 uncultured Lachnospiraceae bacterium | reverse complement strand
CTGGATAAAGCATATGCAGACAATGTTTCGGATATTCATATTGAGCCGTTCGAGAAGCATACAATGGTAAGAATGCGAATTGACGGTGCAATGGTTGAATATGTAACATTACAGAAGAGTATTCATGCATCACTTATTGCCCGTATCAAGATTATGGCTGAACTCGATATTGCAGAACGTCGTGTTCCCCAGGATGGGCATTTTCGTGTAAGGATTAAGGAGCAGATAGTAAATGTGCGTGTATCTATCATACCTACAACTTTCGGAGAGAAGGCAGTTCTTCGTATGCTTGCCAACAACTCAACTATTGATCATCCCGGTACGTTCGGTATGAATGAAGAGAATTATCGCAAGGTTCAGCAGATGCTTGGTTCTCTGAATGGTATTATATATCTGACAGGTCCTACGGGTTCCGGAAAGTCAACTACACTATACATGATGCTTGCAGAGCTTTCAAACAGACCGGTTAATATATCCACTATCGAGGATCCGGTCGAAAAGAATCTTCCAAAGCTTAGTCAGATGCAGGTACATCCGGTGGCCGGGTTGACCTTTGAAGTAGGACTTCGTGCATTGCTTCGTCAGGATCCTGATATTATTATGGTTGGTGAGACACGTGATGCGGAGACAGCATCAATTTCCATACGTGCAGCCATAACGGGACATCTGGTACTTTCCACGCTGCATACTAATGATGCCGCTTCTTCTGTGATACGTCTTGTTGATATGGGTATTGAACCTTATATGGTATCAAGTGCATTAGATGGAATAATCGCGCAGCGCCTTGTAAGAAAGGTATGTACTTATTGTAGTACGGAAGCACCTCTGTCAGAAGAAGATAAGCATTTTATCGGAAAGGATATTCCGTATGTGAAGGTTGCTCATGGGTGTGCCCATTGCAATAATTCGGGATACAGCGGACGAATCTCAATACACGAGATTCTTGTGGTGGATAAGCCGTTAAGGAAGATGATATCATCAGGGGCTACCACAGAAGATATTAAGGATTATGCAATTAGAGAGCAGGGGATGAAGACACTTCGTCAAAGCTGCATTGAGCTTATAGAACAGGGGATTACAACTGTCGAAGAGTTTAGAAGAGTGGCATCTTTTGATTAACAATGATTTAGGTTTTGTGATTGAGTTTTTTTAATAAAAAACTTGCATTATGAATAATTGTATGATAGAATACAGAAGTTGTTTATGCGAAGAGTTCTGTCTTAATGGCAGGATAAGATTTTAGGCGGGTTGGAATCTGCCAATATTATTAGAGAGGTGTAATTGTAATGAAAGAAGGAATTCATCCAAATTATTATCAGGCAAAGGTAGTATGTAACTGCGGTAATGAGTTTGTAACCGGTTCTACAAAGGAAGAGATTCACGTTGAGATTTGTTCAAAGTGTCATTCTTTCTACACAGGTCAGCAGAAGTCAGCTCAGGCACGTGGTCGTATTGATAAGTTCAATCGTAAGTACGGCGTTAATCAAGCTAATTAGTAACGATTGTGGGTTGGGATTGAATATAATCTCAACCCTTTTTATATATGGAGGTTAACAGACTATGGAACAACGATTACCAAAGGGTGCGCTTGGTGGACAAGCGGTACTGGAGGGTGTTATGATGAAAGGACCGGGAGGTTATTCAATTGCAGTCAGACTTCCGGATTCCAGAATAAGTGTGAAATTTCATCAATATCAATCATACGGGGAGAAACATCCCGTTTTCAAGATACCGTTTATCCGTGGCATTGCTAATTTTATAGAATCACTCACCCTTGGAATGAAAACGCTTACCTATTCATCATCTTTTTATGAAGAGGAAGAGGAAGAGACTAAAACAGATAAGGTATTTAAGACTATATTTAAGGACAAGGCAGAGGATGTACTGCTGGGTATTACACTTGTAATCTCAATATTGCTTGCTCTGGGACTTTTTATGTTTCTTCCGGCGGGTATCGCGGAGCTGCTTGGCAGATGGATAAGTAATCATTTTCTGCTTTCATTGATTGAAGGAATAATAAGACTTGGTGTGTTTCTTGGCTATGTTGCATTGATTGCCAGGATGGATGATATACACAGATTGTTCATGTATCATGGTGCGGAACATAAGACTATTAACTGTTATGAAGCCGGTGCGGAACTTAAACCGGAGAATGTGAAGAATTATACAAGATATCATAAACGATGCGGCACGAGCTTTATATTTTTTGTGATGATAGTGAGCATTGTTGTATTTATGTTCATTACAGCAGAGCAGATGTGGCTCAGATTATTATTGAGACTTGTACTTATTCCTGTGGTTGCGGGAATTTCCTATGAGTTGATCCGCATGGCGGGAAGAAGTGACAATGCATTCTGGGGTATTATAAGTCGTCCCGGAATGTGGGTTCAGAAGCTTACCACAAGAGAACCGGACGAAGAAATGATTCAGGTTGCGATTGTTGCAGTGGAAGCTGTTCTTTACGGAAAAGCTTATGCCGATGCAGTTAATGATGCACAGGGGATTGTACTTCCGAATAAAGAAATAGAAATTGAAGATTTAGAAAGCTTCTGATATTTATGAATGACCTTGCAAGTGTCAAAGGATATATGTCGATGTTTTTTATACTGGTTGTAATAAAGATTACAGGATAAGGGTGTATTATGGCAACGATTAATGAATTGTTGGATTACGGAAGAAAACAGCTTGAAGAAAGCGGCAATGAATATGCTAAGTATGAGCGTAAGGTTTTGCTGGAACAGGTTCTTGGTGTTAATTATATGTATATGCTTATGAACGGTGATGAACAGGTTGCTCCGGATAAAGAGGAGGAGTATAAGAGACTCATTGCAATACGTTGTGAGCATTATCCGTTGCAATATCTTCTTGGATATGCTCATTTTATGGATTATACATTTATTGTAGATGAAAATGTTCTTATTCCTAGAAACGATACTGAGATATTGGTCGAGACGGTTAATGATTTATATGATGATATTAATAAAGAATCATATGCTGATAATATCGTATCTTCATTAAATGAAAATGAGGATAAAGCTTATGCAGACGGAAATGAGATATCATATAATAAAGACCGGTTTCAAATACTTGATCTTTGTTGTGGTTCGGGATGTATCGGAATATCACTGAAGCTTTATCACAGGAATATTACTCTTACATTGAGTGATATTTCTGAGGGTGCACTTTCGGTTGCAAGACGTAATCTTGAAAAATATGAGATTGATGATGCTTTGATCAATCAGGGAAATCTTTTTGAAGGACTTGATGAAAGGTATAATATTATAGTATGTAATCCCCCATATATTGAAAGTGCAATTGTTAACACACTTATGCCAGAGGTGAAGGATCACGAACCATTGTCTGCATTAGACGGAGGCGATGACGGACTTGACTTTTACAGGCAGATAATTGATGGTGCAGGGAATCATTTGCTTCCCGGCGGATATATATTTTTTGAAATAGGTTATAATCAGGGAAAAGAAGTTTCGGCACTAATGAGTGCTGCCGGCTTTAACGATGTGAATATTAAGAAGGATTATGCGGGGATGGACAGGGTTGTTTTCGGACATTTGTAGCTGATAATTGCAATTTATGTATTAATAACATTAATTTTGAAGATTGTATCAGTAATAAGACAGGTTAATATGTCGAATCTGAATAGAAAGAGGTAATGATAATGTTTGATAAATTAGAGGATATATTGGCACGATACGAGTCGGTTTTGGAGCAGCTTTCAGATCAGGATGTGTTAAATGATCAGGAAAAATACACTGCTCTTATGAAAGAGCAGAGCGAGCTTGCACCGATAGCAGATAAATATAAGGAGTACCTTGCGGCAAAGCAGGCAATAGAGGACAGCCTTGCAATGCTTGATGAAGAAAAGGATGAGGAAATGCGTGAACTTGCCAAGGAGGAGCTGAATGATTCCAAGGAGACTGTTGCACGTACAGAACAGGAACTTAAGGTTCTGCTTCTGCCCAAGGATCCCAATGATGATAAGAATGTTATTGTGGAGCTCAGAGCAGGTGCGGGTGGAGATGAGTCAGCGCTGTTCGCCGCAGAGATATTTCGTATGTACCAGAAATATGCAGATAAGATGCACTGGAAGACAGAGCTTATCAGCCTGAATGAAAATGGTATCGGAGGATATAAGGAGTGCTCATTTATGATCAACGGTAAGGGCGCATTTTCAAGGTTGAAATACGAAAGCGGTGTTCATCGAGTTCAGCGTGTACCGGAAACTGAATCGGGTGGAAGAATTCATACATCCACAATGACGGTGGCTATTATGCCGGAGGCTGAAGAAGTGGATTTTGAGCTGGATCTTAACGACTGTAAATTCGATGTGTTCCGTGCATCAGGTAATGGCGGACAGTGCGTAAATACAACGGATTCAGCCGTAAGACTTACCCATATTCCAACAGGAATTGTTATTTCCTGTCAGGATGAGAAGAGCCAGTTAAAGAATAAGGATAAGGCATTAAAGGTTCTTCGTGCAAAGTTATATGATATGGAACTTCAAAAAGCTCATGATGCCGAGGCAGAACTTAGAAAGAGTCAGGTGGGAACCGGTGACAGATCTGAGAAGATCAGAACCTACAATTTCCCGCAAGGTCGTGTAACGGATCATAGGATTAAGCTTACGTTGCACCGGCTTGATCAGGTAATGGACGGTGATCTTGATGAGATAATAGACAGTCTCACCGCAGCCGATCAGGCAGCTAAGCTTGCAAAGATGAATGAGGCAGAGTAATTACATGTCTTCGGAGTATTGAAGATATATGGTTGTCATATGCTAAGGGATTTTGTGCATTATATGATAATAGTGGCGATATTGATCAGGTAACGATATAAAGATTTATATCCGGAAAGAGGAGTGATAGAATATGTTAGAATGGATGAAGAATGTAAGGAAGGTTGATCCTTATGTTCCGGGAGAGCAGCCTAATGATAGTAATATGATCAAATTGAATACCAATGAGAATCCGTATCCGCCTTCTCCGAAGGTGATTAATAAGAAGTTAGAACTTGAGAAGCTTCGTCTCTATTCTGATCCGGAGGTGACAGAGCTTGTATGTGCACTGGCGGATTATCACGGACTTGACAAGAGTCAGGTGTTTGTGGGAGTAGGCTCAGATGATGTTCTTGCAATGTCATTTATGACATTTTTTAATTCGGATAAACCTGTGTTATTTCCTGATATAACATATAGTTTCTATGATGTGTGGGCAAAGCTTTTGAATATTCCTTATGAGACTAAAGCATTGGATGAAGATTTTCGTATAGTTCCTGAGGATTATTACGTTGATAACGGCGGTGTTGTATTCCCTAATCCCAATGCACCTACAAGCATATATATGCAGCTTGATAAGATCAGAAATATACTGGATAATAACAGGGATGTTGTGGTTATAGTGGATGAGGCATACATAGATTATGCAGGAGAGAGTGCATTATCTTTGATAGATGAGTATGATAATCTTCTGGTTGTCAGAACATTTTCAAAATCCAGATCTATGGCAGGAATGAGAATTGGCTATGCAATGGGAAATGCTGAACTTATCAAAGCACTTAACTGTGTTAAGTTTTCATTTAATTCCTATACAATGAATTCTCTTCAGATAGTACTTGGGGTTGAAAGCGTTAAGGATGATGAGTATTTTAAAGAGATTATTGATAAGGTCAGGAATACAAGAGAGTGGTTTTCCAAGGAGCTTACAAGGCTTGGATTTACATATCCCGAAAGTGCTACCAACTTTGTGTTTGCAACCCATAAGAGTATATCAGCAAAAGAATTGTTCGAGGCGGCAAAACGCGAGCATATATATATCAGATACTTTGACAAACCGCGTATTGATAACTATCTGAGGATTACTATCGGAACTGACGAGGAGATGCGGAAGGTGGTTGACTTTCTTGAAAGCTATATATAAGGCTCCCACACCCCGGATGGTGATAGCTTACAGATGACTCGCCGGTCTCGGTCTCTAAGTGAAAAGCAGGTTGATGTAAGAAACTTAAAAATATTGCTTGACTAATTAAAAGAAATCCTTTATAGTATGTTTTACTGGCAAAGGATTTCTTTTTAAATTTCATATTTTGTTAGTCTGCTTATCTATTGCAGATTTCATTTTGTTATTTATTAATTCATTTTTAATTCCATTTATAATTCATTATTAATATCTTTTCGGATGATATATTTTATTGTCTGTTTATGTGTGATTTGGTTGAAATGAGAATAGGATTATTGCACATTTTAAAGCTTAACCATTGAAGGAGATAGTAAAAAGCAATTTACAGTATTTTCGTTAATGTTTTTTAGCTGACTTACAACATTTTATAAAAAAGGAGATTAAAATATATGAATTATGAGGAATTTATTGAATATGTCAAGGAGAATCTTGCAGCTTGCTACAAGGATATAATTCTTACAGAGGAAATTGATAATAATGGATTGCATAAAGAGGGTCAACAGAAGGAATTGGATAAATGCGAGGTCGTAGTACAGAAGGTTGTTAAGAATAACGGTATACAGCTGGATGCCGTATCTATATATGAGGAGGGTGAAAGAGTAAGTCCCAACATATATCTAAAGCCTTTTTATGATAGTTATATGATGGGAAAACCGCTTGATTTTGTTATGACGGAGATTGTATTCCGATATAGAAATGAGAAGGCTGAGACGGATTTTGATTATATAGATCTTAATGAATACGATGAGATTAAGAACGATATTGTGCTGCGACTTATCAATTATGAGAGGAATAAGGATATGCTTGAAGGTTGTCCGTACATAAAGTATCTTGATCTTGCGATTTCATTCAGGTATGTGATAAAGGAAAGTGCATTGGGACTTGCAAGTATACTGATAACAAACAGGGAGTTTGAAAGATGGAAAATCAGTGTCGACGAATTATATCGTAAGGCATTGTCTAATTCTATGCAAAAATATCCCTGGTGTATGGAACCTCTTTCGAAACTTGTGCTCGAATGCTTTGATGACAGGATTAAGAATGAGCTTAATCAGGAAATTGTTGATGTGCTGCAAAGTAACGATAATCTGGATTTGGGAGTAAATCTTTATGTGATGACTAACCGGACCAAGGCTTTTGGAGCAGGTTGTATATTATATGATGATGTTATAAGCAACTTTGCAAGAGTGCAGGAGGCGAATGTATTCATACTTCCGTCCAGTGTGCATGAGGTGATGTTACTTCCCGAGGAAGATGATATCTCAGCACAATTTTTATTGGAACTGCTTACGGAAGCCAATCGTTCTTCCGTGGGTTTGATAGACCTGTTGTCGGATAATATATATTATTACGACAGGAATGCAGATGAGATAACTATATGTAACGTATAATATAAATGAGTATAATATATCTTATTAGACATGTGCTTTTTTACAGAACGAAAATAAGAGAAGATGAGCTTGTCTTGACTATCTTTCAAGTAAAAAAAGAAGATGAAAAAATAACAAAAATATATAATGAAAAATTGTGGAAAGTTGACAATTTCACTAATTTTTCTTATAATAATATATATGTTTTTTGTTATAATAGTTGTTCCACTCGGATACTATATGGGTGTGTCGGGAAAGTTTGTACGTGGCGATAATCGGCATTTTGTTTCACACATATGGGAGGGGTGCATATGGATAATGATTTTATTGACAAAAAAGACAGAATAGTCACTGCTGCTATTGAAATTATCAGTGAGTCAGGCTTGGGATTTTTGAACACAAGGAAACTTGCCGAGAAAGTTAATATATCAGAAGCCGTGTTATATCGTTATTTTGGCAGCATAGATGAGGTTTTGCTCGAGGTGATTGAGACTTATTCAAAGAATGACCGTGAAATGATTGCTACCGTTGAAGATAAAGATATTTCGCATATAGACAAAATAGTAGAATTTTTGATGATGTTAGTTTCATATTATGCTGATTATCAGGAAATGACTGCAATTGTATTGAATTACGAGAGTTTTCTCCATAATGCCAATACAAGGGATAAACTGACTGAATGCAGTAAGAACAGGTATGTATTTCTGATGAAAGAGTTTGAGGCTGCAATTGATGACGGCGAGATTTGTGATGTGTTTACTCCCGAGGAGCTTTGCTTAATGGTGACCGGAACTTTATTAAGAGATATTCTTAATCGCAGGATGGCCAATAACATTAATTCTCACGAACAGATAATAGAGACATGGGTTCATAAGTTTGTAAATATCCTGAGAATTCAATAGTTTTTTGAAAGATGGTTATTGATAATAAAAGAAATGTTTAAGAGGTATATTCATGGATTTGTTTGATTACATGAGAGAGACTAATATGAAAAACGAATCCCCATTAGCGAAAAGATTACGACCAACAACGCTTTCAGAGGTTGTTGGTCAAAAGCATATTATGGGGAAGGACAAGCTCCTTTATCGTATGATTGAGGCGGATAAATTGAGTTCACTCATTTTTTATGGNNNNGGTAAGACTACACTGGCAATGGTGATTGCGAATACAACCAGCTCTGTTTTCAAGACACTTAATGCCACTACTTCCGGTAAAAAGGATATGGAGGAGGTAGTGGAACAGGCTAAGATTGATTATGGCATGTATCAGAAAAGAACAATTCTTTTTATAGATGAGATACATCGTTTTAATAAGGCACAACAGGATTATCTGTTGCCTTTTGTGGAAGATGGAACAGTTGTACTTATTGGTGCTACCACGGAGAATCCGTATTTTGAAGTTAATAAGGCGTTGCTTTCAAGATCTCATATATTTAAGCTCGAACCGTTATCCAAAGAAGATATAATGGAACTTATAAGGCGCGCTGTGTATGACAGTGAAAAGGGTATGGGCTCTTATCATGCAGAGATTTCAGAGGATGCACTTGATTTTCTGGCAGATATGAGTGACGGAGATGCCAGAAGTGCATTGAATGCTGTAGAACTTGGTATTCTGACAACAGAGCCGGAAGATGACGGTAAGATTCACATAACTCTTTCAGTTGCCGAAGAGTGTATTCAGAGGCGTGCCTATCAATATGACAGGGATGGGGATAATCACTACGATACCATTTCTGCATTTATTAAGAGTATGCGGGGCTCAGACCCGCAGGCAGTTTCGTATTATCTTGCAAAGATGTTAGAGGCCGGTGAGTCTATAACATTTATTGCAAGAAGAATTATGATCTGTGCCTGTGAGGATGTGGGAATGGCAGATCCGCAGGCGATAGTTGTAGCGACATCATGTGCACAGGCTGTCGAACGTGTAGGACTTCCCGAGGCACAGCTTATACTTGCTCACGCCGCAATATATGTAGCAACTGCACCGAAATCCAATGCAGTTACTAATGCAATATATTCCGCAAAGAGTATTGTTCAGGAAAAAAAGACAGGACTTGTACCTCCATATCTTAGAGATGCACATTATGAAGGCTCTAAGGAGCTTGGACATGTAGGGTATATGTATCCTCATAATTACCCGGGACATTTTGTCAGACAGCAGTATCTGCCGGATGAGATAAAGGATGAAAAATTCTATGAGCCGAGTGTGGAAGGTTATGAAGCGGAAATCAAGGAACGCCTTGAAAGGCTTTATGAGGATTCTGATATACAATCGGACAATAATTAAGAAATATGGTAAGAAAGGTGTACTTTAGCATGGAGAAGATTAGAAGGGTATTTGCCTGGATAACAATCGTTGTTATTATTGGTTTAATAATCGGAATGGTTATATGTGCAGTGACAGGAAGTAAGTTATTTTTCGCGATGCTGTATCTTATGATCGTTGTACCTTTGGTTCTGTGGGTGTTTATGTGGTTTACGAGGCTTGTGAGCGGGGTAGATGATACTTATAAAGAGGATATTAAAAGTGATGCAGATGATTCGGTGATTAATGAGAATGAAGATATTAAGCAGAGAAGGATTTAACAATTAATATCTTGTTAAAAGGGGAACGGAGCCGGTAAACCGACTCCGTAATAGGGGAGGATAAAGTATAATATCTAATTTCCCTGTTTGGAAATTGGATATTATAATTATATCCGAAGTTATGATATATTATACATTCAAATTATAATATTTGTTGACTGTTGTTGTT
>CAJOLO010000061.1 GCA_905235345.1 uncultured Lachnospiraceae bacterium | reverse complement strand
TCAGCAATCGCCAGCATATAAGCAACTGCAATTCCGTCATCTCCTCCAAGCGTAGTATCCTTTGCACGAACATAGTCTCCCTCAACATAGAGGTCAAGTCCTTCCGCTTCCATGTTCTTATCTGCACCGGGACGTACTTCGCACACCATATCCATATGTCCCTGCATGATAAGCGGCTCCTCATTCTCCCTGCCTTCACTTGCAGGCACCTGCATCACCACATTGTAAAGTTCATCCTGATAATACTTAATTCCATGCTCCTTTGCATACTCACACAGATAATCGCTTATGGCTTTCTCATGATATGAGCCTCTCGGTATCTTACTTATCTCCTCAAAATAATAGAATACTTTCTCAGGTTGCAATCCCTCTAATGCTCTCATTTTCCGCCTCCATATCTTAACTCACCACATTTTCTTTCCTGCCATCAAGAAACGCTCTCAGATTACCGGCCACTATATCCACCAGCCGTTTTCTTGCATCTACACTGGCCCAACCCATATGCGGTGTTATTATCATATTGGGTGCACTAAGCAGTGGATTATCTGCCTTCATAGGCTCTGCCGACACCACATCCACACCTGCTGCCGCGACCTTTCCGCTTATTAATGCATCTGCCAGATCCTGTTCAGCAATAAGCCCGCCTCTTGACACATTGATAATTATAACACCATCCTTCATCTTCTCAATATTAGCTTTGTTTATGATCTGTTCTGTATCTTTTGTCTGCGGACAGTGTAGGGATATTATATCTGATTTGGATAACAACGAATCAAGATCTGTAAACTCTATATTCACAGCTTGTATGTCACTATTCTTCATACTGTTACCCGCATACTTTTCCGGATGTTGCGTATGCACCAGCACCTTCATATGAAATGCCGCGGCGATCTCAGAAACCCTTCGTCCTATATTGCCATATCCGATAATTCCTATAGTCTTCCCGGCAAGTTCCGTAACAGGTGCCAGCCAATAACAGAATATATCGGAGTTCACCCAGTCTCCATTATGAACACTGTCATTATGCAGACTGATATGACACACTGATTCAAGAATCATTCCCCATGCGAGCTGAGCCACGGAATCGGTGCTGTATGCAGGAACATTGGTGACAGTCACTCCATGCCTTCGAGCCGCCTCAATATCTATAACATTATAGCCCGTAGCACACACTCCTATATATCTTATATTCGGACATCTGTCGAAAACCTCATCATCTATGCGAAGCTTGTTTACCAATATAACATCCGCATCTTTGATATGTTCATATTTCTCTTCTTCAGTAGTATTATCATAGACAACCGTTTCCATAATTGAGGTCACCGGCTCCCATGACAGATCGTTATGATTTACTGCATTTGCTTCCAATAAAACTGCTTTCATAATCTATATCCCCTCTTATTAATGGTTTTCCTTCACTCCACAGACTTTAGTGACTCCGCCATATTAATCTTCTCAAGCTTTGCCTCCATAAACATATTAACCACAAATGTGAATACGAAAGTCAGCACCGTACTGTACACAAAGCTTATCGGCAATATCTGTGTCCTGAAGCATACCATATCCACCACAATCTGCGCCATTACATAACGGTGTAGCAGAATCCCTAAGAACAGGCCTATTATCACACCGAACATCGTTAACACAAGATTCTCCCTAAACACATAAGCGGATGTCTCATTTCGGAAAAATCCCAACACCTTGATAGTTGCAATTTCCCTGATTCTCTCCGTTATATTGATATTAGTCAGATTATACAACACGATAAATGCAAGTCCCGCTGCCGACGCAATTACCACAAGAACGATATAATTAAGACTGCTCATCATCTTAGCCATCCTCTCTTTTACGTCAGCAAACACCGAAACCGATGTCATATGGGAATCCTTTGCTATTCCGGCAGATTGCAGGTAAATATCTGCTCCTTCCTGAAAATTGATATAGGCTGTATTATACTCAAGTCTTTCAGAAAGCTGCTCCTCCATTGTCTCCGGTGCTATGAACACATAATTATACACGTGATTTTCAAATATTCCTGTCACCTTCACCCTGATCTCCCTCATATCAGAATCTCTAAGGGTCACCTCGTCACCTGTGGATATCTCATAACGTTCGGCAATGCCTTCGCATATATACACTTCATCCTTCCCGGGAACTGATAGCGGTTCCCCATCCGGAGTGCGAAAATGCATATAATGGTCAATGGTATCATAGTTTTCCGGAACCACAAGGGAAATCTCCTTAACAGCATCCCCGGCAAGAATATCCCATGATGATTCATTTAACAACAGATACTCCTGACTTACGTCATCAAGTATCCCGCGAAGGCTCTCCGGAATCACATTATCATCCTCTGTCTTGTAGGTCATTGACGCATCCGCCGTCTGTATCTCGTCATACTGCATGTAGGCGAAATCCGCTATCGAATCCCTGATTCCAAAACCTGTAACAAGAAGCGCTGTACATCCTCCTATACCCACAATCATCATGAAAAATCTTCCCTTATACCGGAATATGTTTCTGATTGAAACCTTATGTAAGAATTTCAAATGATTCCATATACCCGGAACATATTCAAGAAAAACTCTCTTTCCAGCCTTGGGAGCCTTAGGCCTCATAAGCCCTGCCGCAGTCTCCGAAAGTTCATAGTGACAGGTTATCCATGTTGTCCCTATCGAACATATAAGTGCCGCCGCAAGTGACAATCCTGCCAGTTTCCAATCAATGATATAGTTCATCGGAAGAGCGTGATACATCATTCTGTATGTCGTCCATATTACCTTAGGAAACAATATGATTCCTCCGCAATATCCGACAACACAGCCAAGCAGTGCCGCACTTCCCGAATAGAACATGAATTTTCCCATGATGGTACCTTCCGAATATCCCAAAGCCTTATAGACTCCTATCTGTGTTCTCTGCTCTTCTACCATTCTTCCCATTGTAGTTATACACACCAGTGCAGCTACCAGAACAAAGAATACCGGGAATACCTTTGCCACCTGTGCAACTATCTCGGAATCATTTTCAAAACATGCATAGCCTATGTTGGTATTACGTTCAAGCAAATAGGTATCAGGTTCCTCCACATCGTCAAGTTCTTTCTTTGCATCTGCTATCTTTCCTTCCGCATCCGCTATCTTCTCATTGAATTCTTTAACACCGTCCTCGTAGTCGTTAAGACCGTCCTCGTAGTCTGAAACACCATCACTGTACTCCGAAAGTCCTTTATTATATTCGGCAAGCCCGTCTCTATACTTCTTCTCTCCATCCTCTAACTTGCTTTTTCCGTCCTTATACTCTTCCAGTCCATTCTCATAATCTGCTTTTCCGCTCTCATATTGTACTACACCCTTTTCATAATCTTTAACGCCTTCCTCATATTGTATCAGCCCCTTCTGATATTCCTTTCTCCCTTCGGAAAGTGTATATTTCTGAGTATCCAAAGCTGCCTGGTTTGCTGTCAGTTCACCCCTTCCGGCCTCTAGCTTTGCCCTTGCTTCTTTAAGTGCATTTTTCCCGGCTTCTATTTCTCTGCCGGCACTATTAAGTGCCTCCTGCTGTTCGGCAGAAAGCATATCAAACATATCTCCGATCTGCTCAAGCTGTGCTTTATATTCAGCCTCCTTAGCTGCCAATGCCGTTTCCTGTGCTGTGAGTTCTTTATCATTGTTTTCAAGCTCTTTATAAGCAGCATCAATCTTCTCCTGCCCCTGTTTAATCTGATCTTCGCCGGACGACAACTGTTTATCCGTGTCATCAAGCTGCTTCTTCGACTGTACTAATGTTGACTTTGCATTATCGAGCTGCTTCTTCACCTTATCAAGTTTCTTCTTGGCATCTGCAAGCTCCTTTTTTGCATCTGCAAGCTTTGAACTGTTGTCATCTATCTCTCTCTTTGCATCATCGAGGTCATTCTTCGCATCTGCAAGTTTTTTCTCTGAATCTTCAAGCTCCGTCTTGCCATCCTCTAACTTAATCTTTGCGTCATCTAATTCTTCCTGCCCTTCTTCTCTTTTATCAGCAAGCTCATTTTCCCCATCAGCTATCTTCTCTTCGGCATCAGCTATAACCCTGTCATATCTGTTATCTGCCTGTTGCTCCACATAAGTCTCCCACGTTTCTTTCTTGTCACTCATATAATTCTTATATGCTTTGGAATAAATCTCATAGTCCTCATCAAATCTCACGAATATCTCTGTATAGATATCACTGTCAAAAAATCCTTTCGGAACATATACAAAACCGTCAACCGTACCCGTTCCTATCGATGTGGTTCCACGTTCAAAGTTGACATAATACGATGAATCTGCCCATCCTGTCACAGTGAGTTCACGGTATTTTATCGTATCAAGAGTATCCTCCTCATTGGTTTCAGCGACATATATATGCTCACCGATTTCAGGACGTCCGTTCATAACCGAATCCACCACACACTCATTATCATTTTCAGGAAAATGACCCTTGACAAGCTCAATTCCGTTAATATTATCCGGCATGGAATGAGTCTTTAATACCAGTTCATCAGCGTCTTCATTAATGTAAAGTATATCCGCCGTATATGCACCCTCTGCATATCTCACATCATCGCGATTAAGAAAGCTTTCAACATCCTCTTCCTCCCAGCCAAGAGTAGATATCAGACGGTAATCATAGAACTGGTTCTCCTGTAAAAATGTATCCACGGTATGCACCATTGCAGGCGTCGTGATTCGCACACCTGAAAAAAAGCCGACTCCAAGTGCGATAATAGCAAATATCGCAAAAAACCGGCCAAAGGTCTGTTTAATTTCCCTAAGTGTTGTCTTTCTCATCATTGATTTCATAAAGATCTCAGCCTACCATTCTATGTCTGCAATGTCCATTATGTTATCGTTGAGTCTCATATCTGCGATCGTACCGCTTTTAACAGTTATTATCCTGTCAGCCATTGCAGTGATTGCCTGATTATGTGTTATAACCACTACCGTCATACCTGTATCCCGACAGGTATCCTGCAAAAGCTTAAGTACCGATTTACCTGTATTATAATCAAGTGCTCCGGTGGGTTCATCACATAGCAGCAGCTTCGGATTCTTGGCAAGTGCTCTTGCAATAGCAACTCTTTGCTGTTCTCCGCCGGAAAGCTGTGCCGGGAAATTCTTCATTCTGTCTTCAAGTCCGACTTCTTTAAGAACAGTTGCCGCATCTAACGGTTCTTTACATATCTGTGCTGCCAGCTCTACATTCTCCAATGCAGTCAGATTACCCACCAGATTGTAGAACTGAAATACGAATCCCACATCATATCTGCGATATGCCGTGAGCTGTTTCTTATTATAGGCCGATATCTCGGCACCGTCTAACTTCACACTACCCGAAGTCAACGTATCCATCCCACCGAGAATGTTGAGTATTGTCGTCTTGCCCGCACCTGAAGCCCCCACGATCACGCAGAACTCACCCTTCTCAATCTCAAAATTGACATCCTGCAAAGCGTGTATCTCAACCTCGCCTGTCCTATAGGTTTTCTTTACATTTCTGAATTCCACATATGCACTCATATATATGCACCTTTCCTGCAACCATACTTTGCACTACTTAGCCTCGAATACTTCTTTCCACCGAAGTTATCCTCAGAAAAAACAATGTCATTTACTTAAGCCTTCCCCCTTGGGAGCGCACGAGATTCGGGGGAACCCGGTTATGCGCCGACTGTCGCAGTCATCCGGTGGATGACAGTATTGCGAGGGAACGGAGACCTGTGGCAGCAAATCTTGGATTTGCTGAGGAATGAGGGAATGAAAAAAACTCAAGTTAATGACATTACCTCTCGCAGTGTATGTAAAATGCTACCAGAACAGTTACGTCTGTTTTACTTATATGCCTACATATCACCTGTCAATAACCTCATTCATACTTCCTGTCCTATATCCCATAAGATCAAGGGTCACATAGGCAAAGCCATACTCCTTAAATGTTGCCGCTATCTTCTTCCGGTTCTTCTGTTCTGCAATTCTTGTGATCTCATCAGGCTCTACCTCTATTCGCGCAATATTTCCATGTATCCTCACTCTTACCTGACGGAAGCCCATATCCAGAAGAAGCTGTTCAGCTTTATCAACCATGTTAAGCTTCTCCTCGCTGATGGTTTCCCCATATACGAACCTGGAGGACAGACATGCAAAAGACTGCTTGTCCCATGTCGGCAGACCATACTTCTTTGACAGTTCTCTTATCTCCGCCTTATATAATCCAACTGCTCTTAGCGGACTTTTCACGTCCAACTCCTTTACCGCCTGAAGTCCCGGACGATAATCTCCCTCATCATCCATATTAGAGCCCTCAGCAACATACTCTATTCCATTAGCTCTTGCAATATCCCATATCTTCTCAAACAACTCATGCTTGCACATATAACATCTGTTCACAGGATTGTCCCGAAAACCCTCTATGTCAAGTTCCTCTGACTGACATATCTCATGCCGTATTCCTGAATCCTTACAATATGCCACTGCTTCATTAAGCTCTCTCTTCGGAAAAGAGCATGACTGTGCGGTTATCGCCATGACCTTATCCACACCTAATGCTTCCTTCGCTGCATATAGTAAAAATGTGGAATCCACACCACTCGAAAATGCCACAGCAACACTTCCAAGTTCTTTCAAATATTCAATTAATTCTTCGTATTTTCTGTCTGCTTCTATCATAGTATTAATCATCCCATCACTTAATTCCTATCTAATCAGTAGATAATATTTATTTTAACATAGCAGTATAGCAGTTACAATACACTAAATGAAAAGGACGTTGAAATAATGTGATGTGTACATCAGAAATCCGTTTCGACTCCCAATTGGGAAAACTCTTTTATGATATATTTCAAAGCAATATAATCCAGACATTTTAAAGTAATAGTAACATCTTTCGTATATATCTTTAATACATAACGATCTATTTTTACACTGTTATTATATGGACCTGTTTGCCCTTCTTTTATGATTCGTCCCGATACTTTTATTATTTCCGAATTTGCTCCGACATAACATTTTGTCTGTTCATAAATGACATAATAGTTCTGCCCTATAGTAAGCAATCCCTTTATCAAATAATGATATGTTCCAAGCATGAAATCATCATTTACACGCATCGGATCAAAACCGCTTTTTTCAACAGCGACCCGCAGTTCATCCGAAGTTTTAAACTTTCTCTCTCGCGGCACAATAACAATTGTTGCTATAATAACTGTGAGAACAGCAGCCAGTAACGGTGTCCAATACGGCAACAGATCATTATCATATTGCAACTGTATAAAAACCATAAGCATTGCCATCAAAAATGCTATCAACAATATTCTCGATTTATAATACTCTTTCAGAAATACCCTGCACACTCCGTACATATCATCCGCCTTTACACGTCCATATATTTCTTTCTTTCGTCTTTCTTCCATGGTTAATATAAGCGGTTTAGATTCCCTCCCGGGCTTAATATATCTTTCATAGTACTGCTTTATTCCATATGCTTCAACCACCCCGTTAAAAACTATCAAAATCACGCAAGCAACAAATGCGATTGAAAAAGCTTCATGATTTATTATGAAATATAATCCTGCCAAACATATAGCTAAACTGCACATTCCTGCTATTAAATTGTTCCTGTCTTTTTTTCTGTTATTCATTGTCTTTTCTCCGGGTTATCTTCATCTTAACTCTGTCCTCACAATATCCTCATGCGGATTGGTTCTGGATAGACCCAATTCCACAATTCTGCCGGTAACAGGTACAAAATGCTTCTGCATATAGGAAAATGCCTGTCTCATCTGCTCCTCGTCAAGCGTCTTTCCAAGTGTAACATGAGGAAACCATCTTGAGGGGTGATAGAATCTATTGACGATAGGGATATCTCCATCTTCCTTCACATTCTGTATCGAATCATACACTTCTACCGCCATATCATGAAGATATCCGTCAAGCACAGGTGTCACATACATCACATACGGTAGAAATACTCCTAAAGACACGAACTGTACCTCTCCCTGTAACAGCCTCTCATGCAGCTTCTCCATTACAGGAATCAAACCATCAGGCTTTCTTGTCTCAAATGCAGATATTGTAAGATGCGGCGGTACGTTATGTTCTTTCATGAAAAAATTGCCGGAGCAATCTGCGATTCCATCTATCAGGCGTTGCAATTTTTTATTTGTATTGTCATCAAAATATGCCGTAATCAGATACATAGTCACCTCGTATTTGCATTTCTTATTAGATAACTTATGTTTTTACTCCTTAGCATCATCTTCCGGGTCATAGTCGATACAGTCAAAGTTCCTTACCTTGCCGGTAGCCCACGGACTTCCCACATCGCATCTTCCGTTGTGATACTGCTCCGATACGCTTTCCGGGGACTGATCTTCTGAGACGTTCACTTTTATTCTTGAAATTCCCGCCTCACATTTTCCATCCAGCAGCGCAATTATATTATCAATATCCTTGTTTGAATCCATATTTCGTTACCCCTCTTTCTTTTACTTTGGACGTT
>CAJOLO010000060.1 GCA_905235345.1 uncultured Lachnospiraceae bacterium | reverse complement strand
GATTTTAATGATCTGCTGACTTTCGGCATATTTATTATAGCATTACTTACATTCGTTTTTACGTTTTGTAAGTAATTCTACATAGAAAAACCACCCTTGTACTTTGGCTTGTCGAGGGTGGCATTGCTATCTTCCAATTAGGTCAAACCACATCTTGTGGGCGGTTGTTTTCCTTTATTTATAATATCACTTTACATAAGTATTTGCAATAAATATTTTATTTATATACTGCAATTTCAGCACATTATATTATCTCCAACATGCATCCAAAATCATCGGTCAAACATCCAGTCAGTTTTCAAAAATTAGTACAGCTTCCCATCATAATATATCAGCATCAGGTCAACAACCCCGTCATAGCTGTTTTCATCGAGCAGTTCTCCCTGGGTTTCCCAGCCCACATCTGCCACATCCTCTGCCGTACTCTCAAATTGCTGCATAGGTCTGTCTTCATTTTCAAATTCTTCATCAGACTGTGCAATACTTTCATCCGAATCAGCCCACACCTGATCCGCCACCTTAATCTTATCGTACTCCTCCCACAAAGTATCATCACCCATCTCAGAAAGCACAGCTATATATGCATCATCGATATAATAATACATGCTCAGATATCCGGAATACTGAATCACCTTATCATCACTGTTAATACACCCCAGATATTCAAGCAGATTCGCCTCGTTTTCCTGATAATATCCCTGATGGTGCGCCGACTCATGAGCATAAAGTGCCGGATAATACAGCTTGTCGGTATAACGGTTTCCGGCAACCTCCATCGTATATGGATAAGTATATCCGCCAATCCACATATAATTAAGCAGTTCAGAGCAAAGAGCGAATTTTAACTGTGGATAAAATCCTTCAAGTCTCGGAAATTCATCTGATAGTCCCTGCATTGCAACAGCAACCTTTCGCTCAACCTCGTCTTTCTCCGCATAAATAATATGCCCCTCATCATCGCGCTCCACCTGTTCCGTCAGGGTGTTAAGATTGTCTACAAGCTCAGTTCTTATTATCCTCAAATGTTCCTCCAAAGCCTTACACTCTGCTTCAGATGACATAGTATTCTTATTCCTTTCAAAATCATTATAATCAGCTTTTCCCATAATGCTGCTACGAAAAGGAATAATCCAGTTAAAAGTATAAACAAGGAGCATCACCATAAAAATACATAGCATACTTTTCATATATTTTGTTACAAAAGTCTTATACCTTTGCCTTTTTCTAAAAAAAATCAAAAGAATTACAAGAACAAATGTAATCAATAATAAAATAATTCCGGCATACATCAGTATTTCGCCGATTGAAATTGGAATCCCATTGGTTATTCCTGCTCCAACATCAGCAATAACACCATATACATGATCTGTATAGATATTGCAAAAATCCTCAAAGCATGCGGCAATATTAAGTAAAACAACCGCCGCTGCCAATACTGTTATTATTCTCCAAAATAACGAAACCTTTTTAGACACTACTTATCCATCCCCGTTTTCTTATCTATCTGTACCATGCCGGACTCTGTATTAAAATATCGAATCTATTCTGCAAAGCTGAACCAATGTCATTTAATTAATCTGTTTCCCAGGCATTCTCGCATATCGTTATCAGATATACTACTCACTCCGCTAATGTCAGAGAAAGCTTATACTGGAAATCATCCAATTCATTATTATTAAGTTCTATCGCCTCGGTGATATCATAATCAATAAGCAGATCATTCTTAATGGCAACGATACGATTCCCCTTCCCATTCTTCAATATCTCTACTGCATATGCACCCATAAGCGACCCATACATCCTATCCTTTGCAGTAGGACTGCCTCCGCGTTGAATATACCCCAGCACAGATACTCTTGATTCAATACCTGTCTGCTTCTGTATCAATTCAGCAAGCTTATCCGCATCAGTTACTCCTTCCGCCAGCACAACCAGATAACTGTTTCTGCCATCCACATGCCGCTGCTTTAATGCATTAATAATGTTGTCAAAATTACCATCCCATTTTTCAGGCAGAACAATCGCATCTGCAGAAGTAGCCATACCAGCCCATAGTGCGATATATCCCCTCTTTCTTCCCATCACTTCCACCACGGTACATCTTCCGTGTGAGAGTGACGAATCCCTTATTCTGTCAATAGCCTCTGTAGCGGTATTCGCTGCTGTATCAAAACCCAATGTATATTCCGTACATGCCATATCACGGTCAATCGTACCGGGAATACAGATGATATTAACACCCTCCTTACGAAGCTCGATGGCTCCCCGCAGTGTACCGTCACCACCTACTGCAACCAGTGCATCAACACCATGCTCCCTCATATTGTCAGCTGCAATCTCACGGTACTTCTTATCAAGAAATCTCTCGCTACGGCTTGTAAACAATATAGTACCTCCACGATTATTGATATTTCTCACATTATCAATTGTAAGCTCCTTGACCTCCCAGTCAATAAGCCCCTCATAGCCTCGTAATATTCCAACAACCTCATATCCACTGTTAATAGCTGCAAACACCACCGCGCGAATAGCAGAATTCATTCCCGGCGCATCTCCTCCGCTGGTAAGTACTGCTATCTTCTTAATATCCGACATCTTCTCTTACTCCCTTTTCAATTATTTAATCACTTATTATTCGTAGCTATTCAGCTATGCTTCATAGATACGTAATTACCAATATGGCTATTTTATCAAAAAAGTATTAATACAACAAGCTAATAATGAATGGAAAAATATAAAAGCCACAGGATATCAGATAACACATCTGATTCCTGTGGCATATTAATGACAAACAGTATTACTCCTCCGTCTCACGTTTTTCGCGTTCTGCGATCTCTTTGTTCGCCACCTCGTCGGGTGCCTGTTCATATCTTGCAAAATCATACGAAAAGGTTCCGCTGCCGCTGGTCATTGAATTGAGTCTGGTATCATACTCATAAAGCTCAAGATAAGGAATATCTGCAAGTATCTCCTGATACCCGTTATCAATCGGATTCATTCCCATAACTCTTGCACGACGTTTGTTAAGATCACCCATAACATCACCTGTAAAATTGTCCGGAACTACCACCTTTAACGCAGCAATCGGCTCTAACAGAACAGGATTTGCATCCATAAAGCCCTTCTTAAACGCCTGGGTTGCCGCCACCTTAAATGCAAGTTCTGACGAGTCAACCGTGTGATAACTTCCATCATAAAGCACTGCTTTCACGCCAATAACGGGATATGCTGCCAAGGGACCGCATTTCACCGCCTCAGCAATACCCTTTTCAACTGCCGGGAAGTAATTCTTAGGAACTGCACCTCCTACAACTGTCTGCTCGAATACATAAGGAGTCTCCATGTCTCCTGACGGTTCAAATGTCATCTTAACGTGTCCATACTGTCCGTGACCTCCCGATTGTTTCTTATACTTATACTCTGTATCGGCCTTCTTGCGAATCGTCTCACGAAATGCTATGCGGGGTCGCATGGTTTCTATGTCAACTTTATATCTGTCGGCAAGAATACTTTTAACAACCTCCAGGTGCTGTCCGCTTATACCATAGAGAAGTGTCTGACCATTCTCACTGTCATTGACATGACGAAGCGTGAGATCCTCCATTAGCATCTTGGAAAGAGCCTGTGAAATCTTATCCTCGTCACCCTTATTCTTAGCCTTATATCTGAGATATACATACGGTTTTGAAATATTAGTGCGAATATATGTAACAGGATTCTTTCTTGTGGATAGAGAATCGGTTGTCTGACTTACCGAAAGCTTTGCAAGAGCTCCTATATCTCCTGCGTGAAGCTCCTTTACCTCCTCTGCCTTATTGCCGATAAGTACATAAAGCTTTCCTATCTTCTCATCAGTATCACGATGATAGTTGAACAACACATCATCCGGCTTAAGCACTCCCGAATTGACTTTGATAAGCGAATACTTTCCGATATAAGGGTCAACTATAGTCTTAAAAATATATGCAGACTTAGGCTTAGAAAAATCATAATCTGCTTCAAACACTTCATTGTTGGTGGTATTAATACCCGCACATTTACATCTGTCAGGACTTGGGAAGTATTTGATGATATCTGCCATCAGGGTAAACATTCCTCTTGCAAGTATATTAGAACCCATAAGCACCGGAACAATAGATCCGTCCAAAACACTTACCCTTAACGCCTGACGTATCTCATCCTCCGAGAATTCATCTCCTTCAAAATATCTGTCCATAAATTCCTCTGATGTCTCTGCCACAGCCTCCATCAGAACGTCTCTACATATACCGAGATTCTCCTGCGAATAATCCGGTACATCGAACTTATCAACCGTTCCGTTGTCATTCCATCTTTTAGCCTTCTGTTGTATAACATTGACATATCCAACGAACTGTCCATTCTCTCTTATAGGAAGATGAAAGGGAGCTATCTTCTTACCATATAGTTCCTGGAGATCTTGAACCACCTGACGATAGCTTGCATTATCAACATCCATATCCGTCACGAAAAACATTCTCGGGATTTTCATCTTCTCACACATATCCCATGCCCGCTTAGTTCCGGTCTCAATTCCCGCCTTACCGGATACCACAATTATTGCTGCATCTGCAACCGCTAAAGCCTCCTCTGTCTCACCGATAAAATCAAAATACCCCGGTGTATCTAATAGGTTGACTTTGTATCCTTCCCATTCAACAGGAATGAGCGATGTCTTTACAGAAAACTGTCTCTTTATTTCCTCCTTGTCAAAATCACTTATCGTATTACCAGCTTCAACCGTTCCCATACGGCTCTTCATTCCGGCAAGATATACTATTGCCTCAGTGAGTGAAGTCTTGCCACTTCCCCCATGTCCCAAAAGGACTACGTTACGGACTTTGTCCGTAGTGAATACATTCATACAGCCACCTCCATACATATTTATTTCTATACTCGCCACTTATAGCAGCAGGAGTCTTCTCCAACGAGATAAACTCGTCTTCATAATGTATCTCAAGCTCGTGATGAAAGAAAATAATTTCCAATCACATATACTCAGGTGCCTTCAATCGCTGTTCAAATTCATCATGCGGCAACGGCTTATCATATAAATACCCCTGTATCTTATAACAATTGTTCTCTTTAAGGAACTGTGCCTGCTTTTTAGTCTCAACTCCTTCACAGATGATTTCTCTGTCGAGATCTTTTATCATATGTATTACATTCTTAACAAGATTCTCATTTACAACATCCCCCTTGCCAATCTCATCAATGAATGATTTATCAAGCTTAACTACATCCACATTAAGCTCTCTGAGCAATGAAAGTGAAGAATAACCTGTTCCAAAGTCATCTATTGATACATATATGTTATTCTCATTCATAACAGACACAAAAGATATAAGAGCATTAAAATTCTCATATCCCGATGATTCCGTAAGCTCCACTTCGATATATTCATGTGGAATCTTATATTTATTGATCACCTCCAACACATGTTCTGCAAAATCAGAATTCCGAAGATGAACTTTTGAAAAATTAGACGATACCCTTACCGGTTTAATTCCCTGATCAAGCCATTCACGAATATCCCGGCATACATTATCCAATACATAAAAATCCAGCTCCGTAATACTCCCGTCATCCTCTAATAAAGGAATAAACTTAATCGGAGGAACTAATGAGTCTTCCTGCTGCCAACGTACCAATGCCTCGCTTCCGCACAAGGTATCTTTCCTCATATCGACCTTAGGCTGATAATATACCACGAACTCACGTTCAACAATTCCTCTCTTATACTTAGAAAGAATACTCTTTCTCTCAAAGGTAAGCAGCATAAGTTCCTTGTCAAACCATATATTGTCCGGTAACGACGACTTCTTGGCATGATGTACAGACAAATAGGCTGCATCAAGAATATCTCCAAAATTATCATCTTCACCTATCATATATATCCCGCACCGGTTCTCCAGATCAAACACCTTAACATCGTCATCAACATCCACAGAAACAGTAATCTTTTCAAGTAATTTAAGTATTGCATCAACACGTTCACCATGTACAATGTACACGAAATTATCTCCGCCGACTCTTGCAATCCTCTCGTCTTTCCAAACCACCTGGCTCATAACAGTTGCAAACTTAGCAAGTACCTTATCGCCCACATTAGCCCCATATCTTCTGTTAATAAGAGAAAGTCCTTTAATATTACTACATATACATGCATACCCCTTAAGCTTATCCTTCTTAAGCCACTTAGTCATCTCTTTACCAAGTTTACCTATATCATTAATTTTCGTAAGAGGATCTTTATTGATTATATCGTATGTTATACGTATACATCTGAAATATCCGATAACACCCATAATGATCAGAATTATTATAAGAATCCATTCACTACACTCGTAATCTGTCATTCTAAGTGCCAGTCCTGTCTGAGCTGTCTGGATATCTACATTTAGCATAACACTAAATTCCTCCACACTCGCAACCACATTATCTATATACTCAGACAGCTGCATTTCCATATCATAGCTTGCTGTTTTAATATCCTCTGAGTCATTAAGCTCATATATATATGATACATTGTCAAAATACCCGTTAAGCTTTGAATGAATATCATTATATTTATCTTCATAGTCTGTACCTATTATATTCTCTCCTAAAAGCTTATCAGTGTTCTCGATTTCAGATTTAAGAATATCGGCCTCAGCCTCAAGATTTGATGATGTCTCATCATCGTCTATAGATGTCATATACCGGAATACCATCGTCTGATATTTATAAATATCACAGTTTATCCGATTAATATATTCAAGATTCCTATAATCGTTATCAACAAGCCGTTTATAATCATTTCGGATTACTTCAATATAATAGCTAAGTGATAACAAACCAAGAAGACCTAGTAAGGTAATACATACCGATAACGTAACAACGTGTACGGGAAGTTTTCCTTTAGGATTTATCTTAGGCCTTTTTTTCTTATTCACATTCCGTCTTTCTACCATTGTGCAACCCTTCTTCTTTCATGTTCATACGCAATGTCTTCTCACTGACTATTTCATACTACAAATTCTGCAAATTTCTTTGCTATTATTTCCGCCGACAATAGTAAAATTAATCTTATATAATATTATACCTTATATAAAAACAAATAACAATTTTTATTCGTTAATATTTTTGATTTTTTTATAATTTAAGAGTATTCCCTTAGCATCATCTTCGTGCTTTTTTGCAAGCCACTGTGGACTTAATACTCTTACTTCAGAACCAAATCCTCTTATCCATCTTATAACATCTTCCGTTACGGGCGCATTCTTACAAAAATGGAGTCCATCCTCTTTATCCTCTAACCTGTCTGCTCTCTTTGCCTCATATTCCTTTATATACCTTCTGCTTTCTCCGGTAAATAAAAGCTCAATCTCTTCTTTATCCCGCCCCATAAGCTTTAGAAATGGCTGATATGAATTGTCGGGAATCTCTTCGGAATAATGCTCATCCAAAACCTTAAGTTCATTGATTCTTGATAATCTGAATCGCCTTATCTCATCTCTCAGTTCACAATAGCCCTCAACACACAGATAGGAATCCATAAGCAGTAATCCATAAGGATGAATAACTCGACGAGAATTCTCATCACTGGTAAAACTGTAATACTCAATCTCAACCTTATTACGATTATCTATTGCATTCTGGAGCAATTTCTCAGTTTCATTATCCACCTCATCTTCGCTCCCTGCAATATCATTAATCTTAAATTGCCTGCCAAGTTTCTCAAATTGCTTTTTATTAAGCGCTGCTGATTTTTCAACAACACGGTCTATGAAAGATACCGAATGCCTTGCTATATCCAGATGAGAATAGCCTTCAAGTATCTCCTTGGCAAATGCCAAGGAGGCAAGATCCTCGATAGTAAGATCTACATTCTTTAAAGTATATTTATCTGCATAATAATATGTCTTTCCAGCCCGCACCTCTTCCAAAATTCCGTAATTAAGCGAAAGTTCATCTATATCTCTCAATATAGTCCTTTTACTTACCTCTATATTCCAATTAAGCAATCTCTGTCTGATTTCCTCAGCCTGATAACCTCTCGGATTTTCAGAAAGGAGTGACAGTATGTATATCTGCCTCTGCGATACCGAAACATCTTTTAAAGTATTCTTCTCTTCCATAATCTTTCCCCAGCTCTTTCATTTTAGCCTTTGATTCTTCTCTCACAACATCTGATTTCAACCTTTGATTTTACTCTCCAAATCTACGATTTCAGGCTTTAAATCATCTCTTCCATAGTTTCACCCGGTTTTTCAATTGTTCCTTATTATATATCTGCTTTCTAATCTTCTTTATCATATCACAAAGAAATGCCAGTTTCTGTTCATCCGGATATTCATCATGGTAACTCATCTTTTCAAGCTCTGATTTCATGGTGTCAACATCAATAGAAAGCTCATATCTGTTATTAATATATTCAAGCTGTTCTTTATGACTTCTGCACGTGTCAAAACTAACATCACATACTCTTATCATATCACATACATCTGCATATCCGGCAATAACAGCATCACGCACATT
>CAJOLO010000059.1 GCA_905235345.1 uncultured Lachnospiraceae bacterium | reverse complement strand
GATGCTATTCCTGATGTGACGGGAAAAACATCAGATGAAGCAAAGTCAATTCTCGAAGCAGCAGGTTTTACTGTTGATGAGGATGATGAATACAGCGATGAGGTTGATGAAAATTATGTTATAAGTCAGTCTCCTGAGGCAGGAAGTCAGGCGGCAGAGGGTACTTCTGTCAAAATTGTTATAAGTAAAGGTAAGGAAGTTAAAGTTGCTAAGGTTCCGGATTTAAAGAAAAAGACAGTGACAGAGGCTGAGAATGCATTAACTGAAGTTAATCTTAAGCTTGGAAATGTATCACAGGAGTATAGTGATAGCGTTGATGAAGGAAAAGTGATCTCTCAAAGTATTGCGGCGGATACTGAGGTTAAGGAAGAAACTAAGATAGATATTACGATAAGCAAGGGTAAGAAACCGGTACAGACAAAGTACTCGGCATCTTTCTCAGGAACCATTAGTAACAGTAGTTATGAATTTCCGGAGGGAAATCTTGTTAAGATTACTGTTACGCTTAAGGTTGGTGATACCACATATCCAATAATTAATGATTGGTATGATGAGGCAAGTCTTCCTATAGATGGTTCATCACTTGCACCATATGAACTTACAAGTAAGGATAATATTAGCCTCTTGTACAGTGTTCAGGATGATGCAGGTAATGATGTTACAGCATGCTTTACATCAACTCTGCAGGCAAAACTAAAAACTGTAGAGCAGTAAATTATCTCTTAGTGAGCACTGACATGACCCATGCACCGGATTTTTTCTGAGTAGGAATTGATTCGAGACGCATATGATGTGTAATGTGACAGGATTGTTGATTGTTGGATTTGAATAATATACGGAGCAATGATAAATGCAGGAAGATAATATGATATATAAGCCGGAGACGGCAGAAGGTGATATATATGATATTAGTAATAAAAATGTCAGTAAACCAATAGTGTCGGAATCAGATAATCCGGGAAAGCATGCAAAAGATGATTTGCTTACAGGTAAGATAATCAAGGGAATTGGTGGTTTTTACTATGTTTATGCGGATGGTATAATATATGAGTGCAAGGCAAAAGGAATATTCAGAAAGCTTAAGATTAAACCACTTGTAGGCGATGATGTGGAGTTGCGTATAGTTGATGTTAATGATAATGAAGGCAATATCGAAAGCATATTGGAACGTCATAGTGAACTAATAAGACCGGCTGTTGCTAATGTTGATCAAGCACTTGTTGTATTTGCTCTGGCTAGTCCGTCACCTAACTTTAATCTGCTTGATAGATTTCTTATCATGATGAAGAAGCAGAATATGAATACGGTTATATGTTTTAATAAATCTGATCTTGTAAGTGATGAGCAATGTCTTGAATATCGAAATATATATGAAGCTGCAGGATATGAGGTCATATTTTCGAGTACCAAAAAGGAGGATGGTTTATCCGAACTTGAGCGTATTCTTTCAGGTCGAACCACCACTCTTGCAGGACCGTCAGGTGTAGGTAAGTCTTCCATAATGAATATGTTAAATCCTGATGCAAATATGGATACAGGTGAGATCAGTCGGAAGATTGAACGTGGAAAGCATACGACCAGACATTCTGAGCTTATACCATTATTTTTGGATACATATCTTATGGATACTCCCGGATTTAGTAATATTGAGCTTTATGATATCGAAGCCGATGAATTGAAGTATTATTATAAGGAGTTTGAGGAATATGAGCCGTATTGTCGGTTTGGTGGATGCAATCATTTCGGTGAGAAAGAATGCGGTGTGATTGATGCAGTGAATGAGGGCAGTATTTCCGCGACACGTTATGAGAATTACAAAATGTTCTTTTCAGAGCTCAAAGACAGAAGACGGTATTAAAATTAAGTTACAATTGTGGATTATTACGGATGCAAGAGAACTGTGTAAGCCTCTGCTATAAATATAATTATTTTTTGGTAAGTTTCGCAGGTGATTTATTGACAAATCATAATGAAGCAACCTAAAAAAATATAATAAGATTAGGAGAATAGATTATGAATATTTTGGCACCATCGGTTTTGTCAGCAGATTTTTCAAGGTTAGGAGAGGATATAGTTACTGTTGCGGAGAATGGAGCGCAGTGGATTCATCTTGATGTTATGGATGGTGATTTTGTACCTAATATTTCGTTTGGCGCACCGGTAATATCGTCTGTAAGAAAGGTAACCCATGCATTTTTTGATGTTCATCTAATGATTAAGGATCCGGTTAGATATGTTGAGGATTTTGTTAAGGCCGGAGCTGATATGATTACTGTTCACTATGAGGCGTGTGAAGATGTAGATGAGGTTATTGGAAAGATTCATTCCTTTGGAGTTAAGGTGGGACTTGCAATTAGTCCCGATACTGATGCAGAGGTTGTAAAACCATATATTTCAAAAGTGGAGATGATACTGGTGATGAGTGTATATCCAGGATTCGGAGGACAGAAATTCATTGAGGAAAGTCTTGACAAGTTAAAAACGGTTAGCTGTCTGATGAGGGAAGCAGGCAGACAGGATATGCTTTTAGAAGTTGATGGGGGAATTACAAAAGAGAATGTTAAGTTTGTATGCGAAGCTGGTGCCAATGTGTTGGTTGCCGGTTCAGCAGTATTCAAGGGTAACATGTCTGATAATGTTAAGGAATTTCTTGATTTAATTTCATAAAGCATAAACGGGCTACAGTAACGTACAGATGAAGTTGTCAGCAAAGCTTAAGAATATTACGCAACAAGAATGTTTTAAACGTTCTTGGATTGGCGGAAATGTTAGAAACAGAGTATATAATGGGAGCGATGAATGAATAGTGTTTTAATAATAACAGGCGGATATTTGAATATCGATTTTGCAAAAGAATATATTAAGACCTTATCCTATGATAAGGTCTTTGCTGTTGATAAGGGTCTTGAATATGTGGATGTATTGGGACTTATACCGGATCTTATAATAGGAGATTTTGATACTGTCAATCCCGCTTTGTTAGAGAAATATGATAATGATATCAAATCTGGCAGCATTAATGCGAATATAATAAAACATCCTGTAAAAAAAGATGAAACCGATACAGAGCTTGCATTACAATGTTCTGTTGATAAGGGAGCGTTATCGATTACGATGCTTGGTGCTACAGGTACAAGATTAGATCATGTGCTTGCCAATCTTAGCTTTCTAAAACTTATGGGAGATAAAGGAATAGAAGTAGTTATCGTGGATGAGAATAATCGTATAAGATTGCTTGATTCTGGTTGCAATATGACAGATGTGACTATTTATAGAGAAAAGCAGTTTGGATTCACTTATTCCAATAACACGTTGTGTTGAGGAAGTTACTATTTCAGGAGTGGAGTATCCGTTAGATAATGCGGTTATAGCATCAGGAAAGGGACTTACGGTAAGTAATGAAATTACTGAAAAGGCTGCCCGCATACACATAGGAAAGGGGGCAGCCTTGCTCATAGAAAGTAAAGATTGAAAGTATTTTACTTGTGTTTTTTTCTTTTTTTGTTCTTTTTTTTCGAAGAAGCTTTTGCACTTGAAGAAGCTTTTTCGCTTGAGGAAACTTTTTCGTTTGAAGGGTTTTTTTCGTGTGAGGAATCTTTTTTCGTAGAATTTTTTCCTAAATTTTTACCATGTGTTGTGTTTGTTACAGAAGCTTTTCCGGAATCTTTGTCGTTTGAGACAATATTGCCATGAGGTATTTTGTCTGTAGTTGATTTATCCGGCATTGAACTATCTAAAGGATTATTCTTTGAAGCTTTAGCCAATGCTCTCTTGCCGGATGATTTTTTGTTGCCTTTTGAGGTATTGTCGCCGGAATGTTTTAAGTTACTTGTAAAGTCAGGATTATTTTTCATATATGCAAGTTCTGCTTCAAGAGATTGTTTCTCGTTTATGATTGGCGTAACGTAAAGGGATTCATAGTAGTGGTAGAGAGCCTTATATTCCTCGCTAAAGTTGTCACTTGTATGACCATGCATTTCGTCAAAGTCTGTGCTGTTATCTACCCGTTTGACGATGTGCAATGATATATTGGCACAGTGAGAGGCAATACGTTCAAAGCTTGTTACAAGGTCTACCAACGATATCCCCCCATCAATGCTGCAGGTTCCTTCCTGAAGCCGTTCGACATGATGCGTCTTTATTATTTCTTTTAAGTTGTCTATTGTTTCTGCCATAGGCTCTATTCTTACAGCGGCAGAAGAATCGTCGCTTTTGAAGCTGTGAAAGGTTGTATTCATAATGTTATCTACAGCATTGATTATTGTGTCTATCTCATAATGTCCGGCAGGAGAGAAATGAATATTCTTTTCATTCTTATCCTGAGCAATATAATATATATTCATACAGTGGTCTCCCATACGTTCAAAATCACTGACTGAATTGAGTATCTCCGAAACCACGAGTCTGTCGTCCTTAGAAAGTCTCTTGGAATTAATCTTAACTATATAAGACGAAAGTGCACTTTCGCATTTATCAATGAAGCTCTCATTTTCTTCCAATGTCTTAAAGTTTTCGGGGTTGTAGTTATATATAAGTCCTGTTGACAACTGATAGTTTTCATAGATTGCATCAGCCATTGCAGATATTACATTCTTACATTGTTCAAGAGCAATGGTAGGAGTGTTTAAGAGCATATCATCAAGAGTAGCAAGCTCTTGGTCTGACTTGGAAACCTCATCTTCACCGACAATCTTTCCGGTAAGATTGTTTATTATCTGGCTAAACGGAAGAAGGATGATACTTGTCAGGAAGTTAAACATAAAATGTATATCAGCAATTCCTCCTCGGTTAATGGTATTATCCCAAAAGCTTATGCCGACCGTATAATATAATGAATAGATTATAGTACAGAATATTATGCCGCCGAACAGGTTGAAAAGTATATGGCTTAAAACAAGACGTTTTGATTCCTTTTTGCTGCCGATTCCACCAAGAACAGTAGTTATGCATTTGCCGATATTGGCACCGACTATAATTGGAAATGCAGAAGCGTAAGTTACACTTCCTGTTGCGGATAATGCCTGTAAGATACCGATGGAAGCACTGGAACTTTGAATTGTAGCTGTAATCACCAGTCCTACAATGATTCCAAGTATTGGATTATTGAATGAAACGAAAGCCTTCTGGAATGCAGGTGAATCTTTTAGAGGAGCAAATACATTCTCCATTGTTGTCATTCCATAGAACAGTACCCCCAGTCCCACAAATATGCCTGCAATATCTTTAGCTTTCTTTTTTTTGGATAATAGAAGTACAAATGCACCGATACCCACCAAGATAGGTGCAAAGGATGCAGGCTTTATAAGTTGAAGAAAGATATTGTCTGAGCCTAAGTCACCGAGACGAAGTATCTGTGCAGTTACAGTGCTTCCCACGTTGGCACCAAGCACAACGGGAATGGCCTGCGCAAGCTTCATAATACCTGCATTGACAAAGCCTATAAGCATTATTGTAGTTGCTGCTGAACTCTGGATGATGGCCGTTACGCCGGCACCCAATGCCCACCCTTTGATGTAGCCTGATGCCTTATTCTTACCTGTGGTAAGCTTTTCAAGAATTCTTTCAAGACCGGAACCTGCAAGCTTTTCAAGTGACGACCCCATCAGACTCATACCATATAGGAATAATCCTATACCTCCAAGTAACTGCAAAATCGACAATATGTCCATGATACGATATATCCTCCGTAATATGATATTTCAATTCGTGCTCTTGTGAGAATTGATGTGTGATTCGTGTCGGATTAAGTATAAATATATTCAATCCCAATCTTTATCTGATATCTTTTGTGGTGCATATGTTAATAGTTATGTGTCGTAAAGGATTATGTATAATTGTGACATAACCATAATATCTTAGTATAAGTAGGATGGTTATATTATTGACATTATTTTCAATAATCTTCATATGACTTCATAATTATATGATGTTTTGTTTAATTTGTCACTATGATTTTTAAATGATTTTTGCATTATTATCTGTATATTTATTATTAAAATTTTGCATTTTCACAACTAATATGGTATTATAATGCAGATTGCTCAAAACTACAGATGTGAAATTGTTCATTGCTTGTATACGATTTTTCGAGCATTAATAAGTGAGGAGAGAAGCGATGGTTAATTCAACTATATGGGTTCTGGCTGCATTCGGGGTCTATATGTTATTAATGATAGTAATTGGTGTAAAATATGCAGGACAACACAAAAATTCTGAGGATTTTTTTCTTGGTGGCCGTAATCTTAACGCATGGGTTGCAGCGCTTTCTGCCCAGGCATCTGATATGAGTGGCTGGCTGCTGATGGGTCTTCCGGGAAGTATATATGCATATGGTACGGGACAGGCGTGGATAGCAGTAGGACTTTTTATCGGTACTGTATGCAACTGGCTTTTGGTATCTTCAAGACTAAGAAGATATACTATAGTGGCCGGTAATTCTTTGACACTTCCAATGTATCTCAAGAACAGATTTCATGATAAAAAGAGAATTCTTTTGACATTATCATCAATTGTTATTATCATTTTTTTCCTTATTTATACAGCATCATCGCTAACTGCGGGAGGAAAATTTTTTGCTTCAGTATTTGGAATGGATTATAAGATCGCAATCACGATTGGTGCGCTGGTTATACTTGTATATACCTTCTTAGGAGGATTTAAGGCAGTTTGTACAACAGATTTTATACAGGGAACTTTGATGCTTATCGGACTTTTAGTTGTTCCTGTAATTGCCTATGTGATAGTAGGACCCGGTAATCTTACAAAGATAATAGGGCAGTCCGGTGTAGCAGGAGGAGCAAGCTCATTTCTTAATATAATGAACGATTCGGGAAAGCCTGTTTCGGCAGTCTTTATTTTATCACAGTTGGCATGGGGACTGGGATACTGTGGTATGCCTCATATACTTGTCAGATTTATGGCTGTTTCCGGCGAGAAAGAGCTTAAGAAATCTAAAGTTATTGCGGTTTTTTGGGTTGCTGTTTCTCTCGCTTTCGCTGTTATTATTGGTATTGTTGGCAGAGCTTATCTGTATCCTGTTATTCTCGGTAAGGGAGAGTATGCTGATGTATCTGCCGAGAATGTATTTATTGAAATGATTAAGGAAATGTTTATTAATCATATGGGGTTTGATTTTATAGGAGGATTATTATTGTGTGGAATACTTGCAGCAATAATGTCAACAGCCGATTCCCAGCTTCTTGTTACGGCTTCGGCAGTGTCCGAGGATATGTTTAAAGGAATAATAAATAAGGATGCAAAAGATTCGACAGTGCTTGCGGTGAGCAGGGTTACAATAGTTATTATAGCGGTTATTGCATATATTATCGCCCTCAATCCGGGCAATTCTGTAATGAGACTTGTTTCTAATGCATGGGCCGGCTTTGGAGCTGCATTTGGTCCAACAGTACTTTTATCACTTTACTGGAAACGGATCAATCTCCCGGGTGCTGTTGCGGGGATAGTATCCGGAGCAGCAACTGTTATTGTATGGGATTACGTTAAGATTGTAAATGCAGTAGATGAGGCAGGCAATGTTGTTAAGGAAACATTAGGTGTGCATACCGGACTTTATTCATTGGCGATTGGATTTGTTTTAAGCTTTGTTTTTGTTATTGTTGTTTCTTTGATGACAAAGAAGCCATCAGAAGAGATGGAAGCGGAATTTGCCAGAATGTTAAATGATAACAATTAAAAAACAAAAGAGACTCGATGTTAACTGAGTCTCTTTCTGTATAAGTATAAGGGAGAATTAATGAAAAAATAATTAAAAGGTTACTGTAATTAATATAAAATATAAATATGAATAAATTATGACATTGGTGAAAACATTCTGTAACTAATGAAAATAAAGGGTTTTTTAAATATGGATAAATGATTATGAGATATAAAATATTGTGTGTGGGTAAAATTAAAGATAAATTTTTCAGGGATGAAATACAGATATTATGTGATAAGATTAATAAAAATGGGGACAGTATAGAAATAATCGAAATTCCCGATATTAAAATTCCAGATAAACTTAAAGAGGATAAAAAAGAAGTATTTCTTCAAAAGGAATGCGAGCCGATGCGTTCAAGGATAAAAAATACAGATTATGTTATTGCACTTTGTATTGAAGGAAAAGAGATGGATTCGAAAAAGCACAGATCATACATAGATAAAGCTGTTGAGATGGGTAAGGAGAGTATCTCCTATGTAATCGGTGGTTCGCTTGGACTTCCCGAGTGGGTAAAAGAGCGGGCAGATTTAAAGCTTTCATTTTCTAAAATGACCTTTCCGCATCAGATGATGCGTATGGTTTTATTGGAAGAAATTGAACGTATCACAGCAATATAATTTTATATTATTTGTGGTATGTTTTTCCCTGAATTATCGTGTATCCGCGATAAAGCTGTTCTAAGAATAATACAGTGGTGGTCTGAACAGACAGATTGGCAGCGCTTATAGATATGTTATCTATTATTCCCGGAAGATTATTATCATAGGATATAGAAAGATTATTGTTGTTTTCATTATGAGAACTGTTTTGCAGATATGATAAAATATCTGATTTTCGATATCCGATAGTAACAATAATTGTTGATATTCCTGAAAGCTGTTTACGTTCTATATATTGTGAAAATTCATCGGAAGAATAAGTTGACATGCCACGGTCAACAATAAGGATTGATCGTCCTGATTTCACTGATTCTTTTGAAAATGGGATACCGGTGGATGTATTCAGCATGACATTGCAGTATGCAGACAGACGTTTGATATATTCCTCTGCTGCAAGACGGTGATTTGCAGTGATATTTTCTTTATTGATGTATATGTAATAGTTCATATTGTAATTCTAACCATTCCTAACATAAAAATAGTGCACCAGAGAGGAATCGAACCTCCGCACCCGGCTCCGGAGGCCGGTGCTCTATCCACTGAGCTACTGGTGCAGTCACAAATAATATAATACTACAACTTAATATAAATTTCAAATAAAAAATGTATGTTGTTTATAAGAGGTTGCATTTTATTTTTTCTTTTGATAGAATAGGTAGACATGATAAAAGGTTGTTTGTTTTTGCAAATTGTATTATTTGCATAGCTATATACAAATTAAAAAGATTAGAAATCATATATGATAACAAATTGTATGAGGAGAAATTAACATGAAGAAGAATGTGTTTGATAAGATGTCCGATTCATATGAGAATTTTCATTTTAAGGATTCTGAGGTTCATGCGGGTAATAATACTTTATATATAAGTCCCAGAATAAAATTGATTCTTGGCTGGAGTTTATTTATTCTTTGCTGTATACTGGCTTATGTTTTTTTAGGGAATCCGTTTGCTGAGGATAAGAATAAGAGCATATCGCAGGAAGAAAAGCAGGAGATACTTGATAAAGAGGTTGATGTGGATGAAGAGCATGCCACGATAATACCTTATGAGAAGGATGATAACGAAGATCTTAATGCGTTTATCGAAGAGTATTTTAATGCAATAACCGCATGTGACAATGTAAAACTCCAGGATATGGTTACGGATTCATCTGAGTATTCCGGTGATGATGCACTCAGGAAGAAGGCCGGTTATATTACCGAATACAGTAATATTACCGTATATACAAAAGATGGGTTTGATGAGGGTAGCTATGTCGCATTTGTAGTGTCCAATCTGACTATTACGGGTGTTAATTCATCCCCTTATGATATAGTTACATTATATATAGTGACCGGTGCACAGGGCTTTCGTATAGTTAACGGAGAACTTTCGGAGGAGACTAAGAATTATATTGATAAGATAAAGGGTGATGAAGATATTCAAAAGGTATTTCAGTCTGTGGAAGAAGAGAATGCCAAGCTTGCGGATAAAGATAGTTCGTTGCGGGATTTCTATGAGATTATAAGCAGAAGAAATGTAGAGACTGTTTCTGGGGCAGATACAACGGAAGCAGAAAATCAGCAGGAGAATAATGATAACAGTGAGGCCGGTTTAGATGGAGCAGATGAAACTTCGTCTGTTGATGAGGCACAGGAAGAAACTGCATCTGATGGAAATCAGGGAGAAGAGGAACAAACACAGTCGGAAAACAATACAGATAACGGAGATGCACAGGCCGAATAGGTAGTAAGTTATTCTTCGGTTTCGACTTCGTCGTCATCAGCATATACATTGATTCCACGAGGCTTTACCGGAGTAGAGAATACTATCTGGGTTTCTGTTTTGCCGTATTTTTGTAATTCGCTGATAAATGTGTCAAGTTCTGATGTTCCCTTGAAAGCTACCTTAATAAGCATCGAGTATGCTCCGGTTACGCAGTTGCACTCTAATACATTCGGACATGCTTCTATGAATGGGTAGAATTCCGGCTTTTGCTTAGGATCCAAAGACATGTTGATAAAGGCGGTTACATGATATCCAAGCATTATAGGATTAATGTCGGCATGATATCCCGTTATAATATTATCCTTTTCCAGATGAGTGATTCTTGCTGATACTGCGGGAGATGAGAGAAATACTTTTCCTGCAAGATATTTCAACGGATGTCTTGCATTTTCCTGTAAAAGTTTAATGATCTTCTTATCAATGTTATCCATTATATTAACTCCTGTTTATATATTTACCGTGAATAGATACGTTATAAAATAAAAAACGAGTTGTTCTTGGATTATGAAAGAACACCTCGTTGTATTCATATAAGGATTATATTACTTTTGTGAATGGATTTCAAGTAAAAAAGTTACAGTTATTACATAAAAAATGTCAATTGTTAAATATAAAGTACATATATGGTTATATAATAAAATAAGGATTGATTTGAAATAAGGTAATAATCATGTTATTATATGATACTGTATCGGAGAATAGTATTAAATACCTATTTTCATTCAGATAAAACTGATTATTTACATATTGTTGAGGTTATACTTATGAGTGAGAAGATAAGGTTGAATAAGTTTATCAGCGAATCAGGATATTGCTCCAGAAGAAAGGCAGATGAACTGATTGCTGCCGGAAAGGTTTCGGTTAATGGTAATAAGGCAGATATGGGGATGCGTGTGGATGATGATGATGAGATAGTCGTTAACGGTAAGTCTGTTCGCAGGGAACTCCCGTTTAAGCTGCTTGTATTTAATAAGCCTAAGGGGTATGCCTGTACAATGCATCGGGGTGATAAGTCCGGGATATTTAATAATTTTAATCTGGATAAGGATCTTAAGTATATCGGAAGACTCGATAAGGATTCGGAGGGACTTCTTCTTCTTACTAATGACGGTAATCTCTGCAACGAGATATCAAAAGCGAGAAATCAACATGAAAAGGAATATGTTGTTACAGTAGATAAAGCTTTAACTGATGAATTTATCAAAGGAATGGCCGGTGGAGTTAAAATCTATGATTCCAATAAGGATGTATGGGTGGTTACAAAACCCTGTAAGGTAAAAAAGCTAAATGACAGATTATTTTCTATTATCTTAACACAAGGGTACAACAGGCAGATACGTAAGATGTGCGAGACTTTTGGATATAAAGTTGATAAGCTTAGAAGAATTCGTGTTATAAATATTGAAATCGGAGATCTGAAACCGGGTAAGATCAGGAGTGTTACCGATGAGGAACTGATAGAGTTAAAACGCAGAATAATGCAGGATAAGAAGGAATTTCATTGAATATCGTGAAAATTAACCGCAGATAAATAAGATATTCGGATTGAATATTTATGTTTTTCTGATTTGAATATTGAATTGGTTTCGTTAGAGTAAGATGTGAATGAAAGTGTTTAATATTGTATTAATATAAAAAAGGCGGGAAAAGCTATGGAAAAGGAAGACAGACTAAAGGAGCTGGTCACTCTGCTCAATAAGGCAAGGCATATTATCAACAGGACACCGAGATAATGTCTAATCTTGAATATGATAAATTATATGACGAACTTGTAAGACTTGAGAAAGAGACGGGAATTGTGCTTGCTAACAGTCCGACGGTGAATGTTGGATACGAGGTGTTAAGCGAACTGCCAAAACAACCGCATCCATCACCGATGCTTTCGCTGGATAAGACAAAGGAGGTATCGGTGCTGGCTGACTGGCTTGGCAGTCATGAAGGGGTTCTTTCATGGAAACTTGACGGATTGACGGTTGTGCTCACTTATGAGAACGGAGAACTGTTAAATGCAGTGACAAGAGGAAACGGGGAGATAGGTGAGGTCATTACCAATAATGCGAGAACATTTGAGAATCTTCCGAGACGGATTCCATATAAGGGTAATCTGGTTATTCGTGGTGAGGCAGTAATAAAATATTCCGATTTTAACAAAATGAATGATGAACTTGCAGATGCTGAGGGGAAATATAAGAATCCAAGAAACCTGTGCTCCGGATCGGTAAGACAGCTTAATAATGAGATAACTGCAAAGAGACATGTCAATTTCTATGCTTTTTCAATGGTGGCTGATGTACTTTCGGATGATCAGATTTCTGAATCGGGTTTTGACAATACAATGACAGGACGTTTTTCATGGCTTGCAAAACAGGGCTTTGACGTGGTAGAACATTATATTGTTACGGGGAATACTTTGGAAGAACAGGTAATGGAATTTGCGAATAAGATATCGGAAAATGATGTGCCGTCGGACGGACTTGTTCTTTCGTTTAATGATATAGCATACGGAAAGAGTCTTGGAACCACAGCAAAGTTTCCGAGAGATTCTATTGCATTTAAGTGGGCAGATGAGTTGGCAGAGACTACGCTGCTGTCTGTAGAATGGTCGCCATCGAGGACCGGACTTATCAATCCTGTGGCAATCTTTTCACCTGTGGAACTTGAGGGAACAACTGTCAGCCGGGCAAGTCTTCACAATGTAAGTATATTGAGAGCTTTAAGATTGGGTCTGAATGACCGCATTACGGTATATAAAGCTAATATGATAATCCCGCAGGTGGCCGAAAATCTTACGGGAAGTGATAATCTTGAAATTCCCGGACGCTGTCCGGCCTGTGACGGAGAAACTACTCTTCAGGATGAAAACGGGGTTCAGGTTTTATATTGTAAGAATCCTGATTGCCCTGCAAAGCAGATTAAAGGTTTTGCACATTTTGTATCAAGGAACGCAATGAACATTGAGGGACTTTCCGAGGCAACTTTAGAGAAGTTTATTGATAGAGGATTTATCCATACGTTTTCTGATTTGTTTCATCTTGACAGGTATAAGGATGATATTGTGGAGATGGAGGGATTTGGAGAGAAATCTTATGATAATCTCATAGCCTCAATTGAGGCTGCAAGAACTGTTTCTATGGCGAAGTTCATATACAGTCTCGGAATTGCAGGAATAGGGCTTGCTAACGCAAAGGTGATTGTATCGCATTTTAACGGGGATTTTAATGAGATAGTGAATGCTGAAGCAGACGAGCTTACTTCAATTGATGGAATAGGAGAAGTGCTGGCAAAGGCTTTCTATGAATTTTTCCGGGATGAAAGGAAAAAAGGCGTCATCGAAGAACTACTCAAAGAGATAAACTTTGAGAAGGAAGAGGAGAGAGGAGAACAGACACTTAAAGATAAAGTGTTTGTTATAACGGGTAGTGTTGAGAAATTTACTAACCGCAATGAACTTAAAGATTATATAGAAAAGCTGGGGGGCAAGGTTACGGGTTCGGTTTCGAATAATACGGATTATCTTATTAACAATGATGTAACATCAGGTTCTTCAAAGAATAAGAAGGCGAGAGAACTCAATATACCTATCCTGTCAGAGGATGATTTCATGAAGCTTGCTGAGGGATAAATTGCATACTTTTATTTATAAAAGATAGAAAGAAGGAATGATATCAATGCCAATCAAAATAGCAAAAGATTTACCGGTTAAGAAGATTTTAGAGGAAGAGAATATTTTTGTGATGGATGAAGACAGGGCTATGAGTCAGGATATCCGTCCTTTGGAGGTAGTGATACTTAATCTTATGCCTCTTAAAGAGGATACCGAACTGCAGCTCTTCAGAAGTCTTGCAAATACTCCGCTTCAGGTAAATATTTCACTTATACGTACAGGTACATACGAGCCTAAGAATGTGGCAAGAAAGCATCTGGAAAGCTTTTATACTACATTTGAAGATATTAAAAATCGAAGATTTGACGGAATGATAATTACGGGAGCACCGGTGGAAAAACTTGATTTTGAGGAGGTTGAGTATTGGGATGAGCTGACTCATATCATGGATTGGTCGGAGAAGAATATAACATCCACATTGCATATATGCTGGGGAGCACAGGCCGGATTATATTATCGTTATGGGGTGCATAAGTATGATCTTCCGAAGAAATTTTCGGGTATTTATAAGCATTATACATTACATAAGAGAACGGAGCTTGTGCGTGGTTTTGACGATTCCTTCCTTGTACCGCAGTCAAGATATACCGGAGTAAGTAAAGAAGACATTATTGCGAATGACAGGCTGGAGATTGTATCGGAAAGTGATGTTACGGGACCTTATCTTATAATAGGTGATGGCGGCAAGAATATATTTGTTACAGGTCATCCGGAGTATGATACATTTACGCTTGATCAGGAATATAAGAGAGATTTGGAAAAGGGACTTAATCCTGATATTCCATGTAATTATTATCCGCTTGATGATCCGAGCAGGAAACCCGTCAAGTCGTGGAGGTGTCATGCGAATACGTTATATTTTAATTGGCTCAACTATTATGTGTATCAGATTACGCCGTATATTTTATGATCATGATGTCAGATACATATTTTAATAGTAAGCCTTCTTATTACTCCGGTATCTGCTCTGTATTAACGGATTGAATTCCGGAGTTTTTTTAATTTTAATAATAATATAAAATATTATTTTAGAAGAAATTAAAAAAAATTAAAATTAGGGGTTGATTTTTTGAAAAAAAGAGGTAAAATAATAACCATGTTAGCACTCAATGAGAGTGAGTGCTAACGAAAAAGAAATGCAATCATTGAAATATGTTCCTGCGATAATGTTTAGATATTGGATAAGGATAGCAGAGTAGATGATTACATAACAATAATAGATTTGATTTAAAGGAGGAATTGTAATGAAGTTAGTTCCATTAGGTTCAAGAGTTGTACTTAAAGAGTGTGTAGCGGAAGAGACTACTAAGTCCGGTATCGTACTTCCGACAGCTTCACAGGAGAAACCACAGTATGCTGAGGTTATAGCAGTTGGTCCCGGAGAGGTTGTTGACGGTAAGCAGGTAGAGATGCAGGTCAAGATTGGTGACAAAGTAATTTACTCTCCTTACTCAGGCAATGACGTGGAGTTGGATGGTGAGAAGTTCGTTGTTGTTGAGCAGAAGAACATTCACGCTATTGTTGAGGAATAGGGATTACAATTAGTTGAACAGTCAGCATTATGTACTTTTTATATATGGTGTATATATTGCACCGGCAACGAGTAAAGTTTTTTTATAATAATTATATTATCTAAAGTAAATCGGAGGTTAATAATAATGGCTAAGGAAATTAAATTCGGCGTAGACGCCCGTAAAGCATTGGAGTCAGGTGTTAATCAGCTGGCAGATACAGTAAGCGTAACATTGGGACCTAAGGGAAGAAATGTTGTACTTGCAAAATCATATGGTGCACCGCTTATAACTAATGATGGTGTTACAATTGCAAAGGATATTGAGCTTCAGAATGCATTTGAGAATATGGGAGCTCAGATTGTTAAAGAGGTTGCTACAAAGACCAATGATGTAGCAGGTGATGGTACAACAACAGCTACAGTTCTTGCACAGGCTATGATTAATGCAGGAATGAAGAATCTTGCTGCAGGTGCTAACCCGATTATTCTTAGAAAGGGTATGAAGAAGGCATGCGATGTAGCAGTTGATGCAATCTCAGAGATGAGCCAGACAATCAACGGCAAGGAACAGATTGCAAGAGTGGCATCAATCTCAGCAGGTGATGAGATTGTAGGAGAAATGGTAGCAGATGCTATGGAAAAGGTTTCCAACAATGGTGTAATCACTATTGAGGAATCTAAGACAATGAAGACAGAGCTTGATCTTGTAGAAGGTATGCAGTTTGATCGTGGTTATATTTCAGCTTATATGTCAACAGATATGGAGAAGATGGTAGCTGAGTTAGATAATCCGTATATACTGATTACAGATAAGAAGATTTCTAATATTCAGGATATTCTTCCGATACTTGAGCAGATTGTTCAGAATGGACAGAAGTTACTCATCATTGCAGAGGATATCGAGGGTGAGGCACTTACAACTCTTATTCTTAATAAGCTTCGTGGAACTTTCCAGGTTGTTGGTGTTAAGGCTCCGGGCTATGGTGACAGAAGAAAAGAGATGCTTGAGGATATAGCAATTCTTACAGGAGGTAAGGTTATTACAGAAGAGCTTGGACTTGATCTTAAGGAGGTTACACTTGATGACCTTGGCCGTGCTAAGAGCGTAAGAGTAGAGAAAGAGAACACAATCATCGTTGATGGTGCAGGTGAAGCATCTGCAATCGAGGGCAGAGTTAACCTTATCAAGTCACAGATTGAGGAAACAACATCTGATTTTGACAGAGAGAAACTTCAGGAGAGACTTGCTAAACTTGCAGGTGGTGTTGCGGTAGTTCGTGTAGGTGCAGCTACTGAGACAGAGATGAAAGAAGCTAAGCTTCGCATGGAGGATGCATTGGCTGCAACAAGAGCTGCTGTTGAGGAAGGTATCATATCAGGTGGTGGCTCAGCATATGTTCATGCAAGCAAGAAAGTTGAGGAACTTGTTAAAGAATTGTCAGGAGATGAGAAGACAGGTGCAGAGATTATTCTTAAGGCACTTGAAGCTCCGCTTTATCATATCGTAGCTAATGCAGGACTTGAGGGCGCTGTTATCATTAATAAGGTAAAAGAGTCTGATAAGGGTATTGGATTCGATGCATTGAAGGAAGAGTACGTGAA
>CAJOLO010000058.1 GCA_905235345.1 uncultured Lachnospiraceae bacterium | reverse complement strand
TTATGCAAAGTTATTCCCAGATTGGGGAATCTTATTTCATACATAATCTACACCTCACAATGTCTCGTCTATAGCGAATCGCAAAACTCCTTATTAAACCTGAATCTATTATAGATTCCATAATCAGATAACAATCATACTTAAGCTTTTTTCATCGTCTTTCAAGGAAAGAGCTTAAGTTAATAACATTGCATCTGACGTTAAATCAAAGCTGCTATACATTAAACTTAAAGAGAACTACATCTCCATCTTCAACAACGTATTCTTTGCCCTCGGAACGGACAAGTCCCTTTTCCTTTGCCGCAAGCATTGAACCATTAGCAACCAGATCCTTATAATTAACTACCTCCGCACGTATAAATCCGCGTTCAAAATCTGTATGAATCTTTCCCGCTGCCTGTGGAGCCTTCGTCCCTTTCTTAATAGTCCAGGCTCTCGTCTCATCCTCTCCCGTTGTAAGGAATGATATAAGTCCAAGCAACGAATAGCTTGCACGAATAAGCTTATCAAGTCCCGACTCAGAAAGTCCGAGATCCTCAAGAAACATCTTCTTCTCATCGTCCTCTAACTCGGAAATCTCCTGTTCTATCTGTGCACATACAACAAACACCTCTGAATTATATTCTTTGGCATAATCCTTTACCTTATTAACATATTCGTTACCCGCTCCGTCATCAGCAAGATCATCCTCGCTAACATTCGCTGCAAATATTACAGGTTTTGCAGTAAGAAGATTATATTCCTTCATCCACTTTTCTTCATCATCACCATCCACATCGAATGTGATAGCAAGCTTGCCATTTTCAAGATGTTCTTTGATTCGCTTCATGAACTCAACTTCCTTGGCAATCTCTTTATTATTGTTCGCTGCTCTCTGATTCTTTGTAATTCTCTTATCGAGAACCTCGATATCAGCAAATATCAACTCAAAATTAATAGTTTCGATATCTCTAAGCGGATCAATACTGCCATCAACATGCACGACATTCGAATCCTCAAAACATCTTACAACATGAACAATTGCATCCACTTCTCTGATATTGGCAAGAAATTGATTTCCCAATCCTTCTCCCTTAGATGCTCCTTTTACAAGGCCTGCAATATCTACAAACTCAATAACCGCAGGTATCTCCTTCTTGGAATTATGCATCTTAGTAAGTACATCAATTCTTTCGTCAGGTACAGGAACAACACCTACATTGGGATCTATCGTACAGAACGGGTAATTCGCAGATTCCGCACCTGCCTTAGTCAAAGAATTAAATAAGGTACTTTTTCCAACATTGGGAAGTCCAACGATTCCTAGTTTCATCTTTTTCTTATCCTCCTATATTTCCAATTGTTCCAGGCATTTTTTGCAGTATTTAACTCTTATCTTTCCTGACATTCTTATTCATCCCAATTGTGATAAACCGCCTGAACGTCATCATCCTCATCAAGCAGGTCAAGAATCTTATTCATCTTCTTGATGTCCTCTTCACTTGTCAGCTCCACATATGTCTGAGGAACCATTGTTACCTCCGCCGAAGCCATAGGAATGTTCTCACCCTCTAAAGCCTCACGCACGGCAGAAAAATCATCAGGAGCGGTAAGAATCTCGAAACTGTCTTCCTCCTCTGCGAAGTCCTCCGCACCGGCATCTAACGCAATCATCATCAGATCATCAGCTTCCATATCACAATCTTCTTTAGCAATTATAATCTGTCCCTTCTGATCAAACATAAAAGATACACATCCGGTTGTACCAACATTGCCGCCGCCCTTTGTAAATGCATTCCTGACGTTAGACGCTGTTCTGTTCTTATTATCAGTAAGGGCATCTACAATAATAGCCGTTCCGTTAGGTCCGTATCCTTCATATGTAATACTTACGTAATTAACAGCATTGGCGTCTCCCGCTGCTTTCTTAATTCCACGTTCAATAGTATCATTAGGCATATTATTGGCCTTAGCCTTGGCAATCACGTCACGGAGCTTTGAATTATTATTAGGATCCGGTCCACCCTCTTTTACGGCTACCGCAATCTCACGACCGATTATCGTAAATATCTTTCCCTTTGCCGCATCATTTTTCTCTTTCTTGTGCTTAATATTCGCAAACTTTGAATGTCCTGACATATTTATTATCTCCTCTTCTTTAATTGTAGCTATAGGTTATTGTAGCTATTATCTCACACAAACAAGCCTCATTTTAACATTATATGCCTACATTTTCAACCCACATTTCCTCATATTGAAAATTAAATCATTTTTTGATATTATAGGATAAACCAAACACCTTAAATTGCTAATAAATACTAACACAGCATAAGTATATACAATATTCAGATAATTTATTATCTCAGGAGGAACAACAATGGACAGTGAAACTCAAACAATTTACAACTCAGCAATGGACATCGCACAAAAAATTGACACACATTTAATGAAAACACAAACTTACCACGAAAGTGTTAAGGAAATGCTGCGTATGGACCTTAGAAATTTTCTTATATATCTTATAATAGCAGACCATGTTATTGCAAAGGATGAAATAAGATATATTAATAAATCTCTGGGATATACCTTTGATTCAGAAACCATTAAAAGCTTTGCCATGAATAGTATAGTAATACGAGATGATTTTCTCAATTCCCCACCGCAGTCAATGAAACTTTTCCTTGATTGTGCAACAGATAATATCATTATTCATGAATCTAAGTATTATGACTTGAAGAAACTATATCTGCTGGTTTTTCAATCTATAGGTGAAGATTTCTTATCAAACTGCAGACATATGGATAAAACAGAAGTAAATCAGCTTACCAGATATATGTTTATGCTGGAAAGCAACATCCGTTCACATATCAGAAGCGGCGGTCAAAAACCGTATCGACCTGATAGTATTCCTTTTAAACTAAAATCCAAAGAAGAACAGGCGGAAAAACAAGAATCAGATATTCCTTTTGTCGGCACTATATCAGGCGGCGACAAAACCAGAGAGGATCTCGATTCACTTCTTGAAGAACTCGACAGCCTCATAGGACTTGATTCTGTCAAAGAAGAAGTCAAAAACCTCATAAACCTGTTAAAGGTTATAGAAATGAGAAAAAAACACGGATTAAAGTCTCCTTCCGTAACAAAGCATTTTGTATTTACAGGAAACCCCGGAACCGGAAAAACCACCGTAGCAAGGCTCCTCTCACAGATATACTGTTCTCTCGGAATTCTTTCGAAAGGACATATTGTAGAGGTCGACCGTTCAGGTCTCGTTGCCGGATATATGGGACAGACTGCCATCAAAGTATCTGAAGTAATAGAAAAAGCAAAAGGTGGAGTTCTATTCATTGATGAAGCGTATTCTCTTGTAAACGAAGGAGCTAACGGTGATTTTGGTCAGGAGGCCATCGACACTTTAGTAAAAGGTATGGAGGACAACAGAGATGACCTTATCGTAATAGTTGCTGGATATCCTAAGGAAATGGAAACCTTTATCGATGCAAACCCCGGTCTTAAATCCCGTTTTCAGAAAACCATTCATTTCCCGGACTATAGTGCAGACGAGTTATACAATGTATTCGTTTCATTCTGTAATGAAAATGATTATATTCTGAGCAATGAAGCATCTGAATATTTAAAACTGCAATTGGAAAACTATGTAGCACACAAAACTAAATATTTCGGAAATGCAAGAGATATGAGAAATTTCCTTGACATGGCAATTGCAGCCCAGGCTAATCGCCTGCTAACCGACCATATCTCATCACCGGAAGCACTTATGACCTTAACTCCCGATGACCTTAAAGATATTTTTACTATCGATAATGCTTAATCGTGATCCATTGTCAAGACTCGATTGTTATAGCCCCTCCTACGCTTTGCATAGCGGAGGGGAATTTCTCCGACCGAGTTAACAATTTGTAATATTTTATAATAATACGGAGGTTATATATGACCTTATTATCATATCAGATATTTCAGACAGTCGTTGAACAGGGAAGCTTTCAGCAGGCAGCTCAGGTTATGAACCTTACACCTTCTGCCATCAGCCATGCCATATCCACCATGGAAAAAGAGCTGGGATTCCCATTGTTTAACCGAAACAAAAACGGAATCACCCTAACAAGCTACGGTGAGAATCTCCAGCCCTATATTCTCACTGTACTCAACAGTGATACAAAGCTGCAACAGGCCATATCAGAGTTCAACGGACTCACCCATGGTTCAGTAAAGCTCGGTACCTTTTCATCTGTTTGTACCAGCTTTATACCCGATATCGTTTCTGATTTTTCCAAAAAGCATCCTAATATAGAAATAAAAATATATCAGGGAACCTATGATGATGTATATAACTGGTTAAAAACCGGGGTGGTAGATATCGGATTTTTATCCGAATCCAGCTGTAAGGAGCTTAATCTCACTCCAGTTTATGATGACGAGTTGCTTGTTATTACACCCAAAAATTATAAAACAAAGCATAAGGAATTTATTGAAATATCAGAGCTTGACGGCGAAAAATTCATCTCACAAAGAGAAAGTACCGATGCAGATATCCAGGAAATATTCAGAAAATACAAACTTAACATCCACTCCTCATGCCATGTTGTGGATGATCTGAGTCAAATTGCAATGGTAGCTGCAGGGCTCGGAATATGTATAATGCCCATGCTTGTAATGCAGAACATCCCTTACGATGTAAACACTTACGTACTAAACCCTTCTGAGCATCGCACAATCGGGATATGTTCAATCAACGATGAGCTCATGGCTCCTGCAGTAAAATCCATGCATAAACATATACTCAATTATTTTAAATCTATCAGGAAATAAATCATCATCGAATATTTTGTAAATCAAACCGGAATCTTCTTTCATCTAATGCAACGTTAAATTAAAGATTATAAGCCTTCTCCGTGTGGGGAAGGCTTATCTAAACGATATCAATTCATATATACTAATTTATCCCAATTGTACCAGTGCAATCAACCATCCTGTAAGGCATACTTTCACTCAAGTCTCTCTTTGCCACCCATATACGGCTGTAATGCCTTAGGAATATTAACGGTACCGTCAGCATTTAAGTTATTCTCCAAAAATGCAATCAACATACGTGGCGGTGCTACAACCGTATTATTAAGCGTATGCGGTAAATATTTTCCATCTTCTCCTTCCACACGTATCTTGAGACGTCTTGCCTGAGCATCCCCCAAGTTAGAACAGCTTCCAACTTCAAAATACTTCTTCTGTCTCGGAGACCATGCTTCAACATCAATCGACTTAACCTTAAGATCAGCAAGATCACCTGAACAGCACTCCAGTGTACGAACAGGTATATCCAGACTTCTAAAAAGATCAACCGTATTCTGCCACAGCTTATCAAACCACATCGGACTTTCCTCCGGCTTACATACAACAATCATCTCCTGCTTCTCAAACTGGTGTATTCTATATACCCCTCGTTCCTCTATACCATGTGCTCCCTTCTCTTTTCTAAAGCATGGTGAGTAACTGGTAAGCGTCTTCGGAAGCTGATCTTCCTTAATAATCGTATCAATGAATTTTCCAATCATTGAATGTTCACTTGTTCCGATAAGATAGAGATCCTCCCCTTCAATCTTATACATCATTGCATCCATCTCTGCAAAACTCATAACTCCGGTAACCACATTGGATCTGATCATAAATGGTGGAACACAGTAGGTAAACCCTCTGTCAATCATAAAATCTCTTGCATAAGAAATAATTGCGGAATGAAGCCTTGCAATATCACCCATAAGATAATAGAATCCGTTGCCCGCAACCTTTCCTGCAGCATCAAGATCTATACCATCAAATTTCTCCATAATTTCCGTATGATAAGGAATCTCAAAGTCAGGAATTACAGGCTCGCCAAATCTCTCTATCTCGACATTCTCACTATCGTCCTTACCAATAGGCACTGACGGATCAATAATATTAGGAATAACCATCATTATCTCATTAACTTTTTCCTGATATTCCTTTTCCTGCACCTGCAATGCAGCAAGTTCATCAGATTTCTCTGTGACAAGTTTCTTTATCTCCTCAGCCTCTTCTTTCTTTCCCTGAGCCATCAATCCGCCAATCTGCTTCGATATCTTATTACGTTCCGCACGTAACTCATCTGCTTTTCCCTTCGCCTCACGACTCTTCTTATCAAGCTCAATAACCTCATCCACTAAAGGGAGTTTGTCATCCTGAAATTTGTTTTTAATGTTCTGTTTTACCACATCAGGGTTTTCACGTAAAAATTTGATGTCAATCATGTTATTTCTCCTCAATATATTATTCTGTCATCTATACCCACATATGTTGCATACATTATTGTCTTACAACATATACAGTTCATTTTTCATATTCTAAAATGCTCCATGCGTTCTTGCTGCATAATATGCTTAAATCCTGCCGGCATATTCATCCCAGCAGCAGGTTATAGAGCTGCATATACTTCTCTGCCGACTTAACCCACGAAAAATCTTCCTTCATACCACGGACAATCATCTTATTCCAATCATCTCTGTGGTCATAGTATATCTCCTTAGAGTAATTAATAATCTTAAGCATCTCATCAGCATTATAATTCGTAAACGAGAAACCTGTACCGGTTCCCTCATATTCGTTATAGGGTATAACCGTGTCCTTAAGCCCCCCTGTTTCTCTGACAATAGGAACCGTACCATATTTAAGTGATATCAGCTGAGTAAGCCCACACGGCTCAAATCTCGATGGCATCAGCATTGCATCTGCTGCAGCATATAGCTTATGAGCTCTTTCGTCAGAGTAAAAAATATTGGCAGATAGCCTGTCAGAATATACCCACTGATAATGCTTAAACATATTCTCATACTTAGGCTCTCCTGTACCAATTATAACAAACTGCACATAAGGATCAACAATCCCTTCCATAACCCAGTCGATAAGATCAAGCCCTTTCTGGTCGGTTAGTCTTGAGATTATACCAATCATGTACTTTCCATCATCCACCGGAAGTCCAAGTTCTTTTTGAAGTTCAATCTTATTCTGTGCCTTACCCTTCTTATAGCTTCTGATATTATATTTCTTAAAAATCTTATCATCATTATTAGGATTATATACATCATAGTCAATACCATTAACAATACCACAAAGCTTATTGTTATGAAATCTGAGCAGGTCATCTAATCCTTCACCATATTCAGGAGTCTGTATCTCCTCGGCATAGGTATCGCTGACTGTTGTAATATAATCAGAGAATACCATACCGGCCTTCAGCATGTTACCATCCTTATAAAATTCCATTCGATCCGGTGTAAATACATAATCAGGAAGTCCGGAAATATATTTAAATGTCTTAACATCCCATACGCCCTGAAACTTAAGATTATGAATAGTCATAATAACCTTGGTACCTGAAAAAAACGGGTTATCATGATAAAGAGTCCTTAAATACACAGGAACCAGTCCGGTCTGCCAGTCATGACAATGTATTACATCAGGCTTAAAATTAATAACAGGAAGTATTGCAAGCGCCGCCTTACTGAAGAAAGTAAACTTCTCAATATCAAACCTGATTGTTCCATACGGAGCCCATCCTGAAAAATAATATTCATTATCAATAAAATAATAGGTAATTCCATCAAGTTCATAAGTCATTATTCCGACATGAACATTCTCAAAACGTTGTCCAAGATCCATATAAAAATGATGAACATATTGAAATTTCTCTCTATATTCCCAAGGTATACAAGTATAATTCGGTATTACAACCCTTACATTATACTCATCTTTAGGAAACATCTTAGGAAGCGCTCCTACAACGTCCGCCAATCCTCCGGTTTTAATAAAAGGGACACATTCTGATGCTACAAATAAAATATTCTTCATACTCAACGCCCTCCATTCAAATCGCTCATACAAGTAATGGTACAAGTTTCAAACCAACTTTTAATATATTTCAAACCTCAAGCACATCCTCGCGGAGCATATATCTGAGACAGGGATTGAACCCCACCCGAGACAATTTTGTCACCCCCACCTGCACATTGCTTAAAGGCATGGGGGGCATCTCCACCTGAGATATAACCAGTACTCAATATTATTATACCTTTTTTCCTATTTATTGTCTATGACAACATTTTAATTAGTTTCTTTTTTTGCATTTTCATTAGTATTTATTCAAATTTACACAATTCTATGCCTGTATATACATGAAAGCGCAAAAATGCTTAATTACAACCTACTATTGTTACACATCATCTCAGCTCATCCAGCGTTTTCTCATAGCCTTCCATAAATTCCTGAAAAAACACTCTGACTTCCGGCAAATCCATCTGAGTCAATTTATCATACAATGTTGCTTTTGCACTGCCAAATTCGCGATTCCCCATCTTTTCTTCTTCAACGCATTTAATATAAGCCGATATTCTATCTGCTGCTTTAACAAGTTTCCATATATATTCCTCAGACTCATCCGGAAAAAATACAGATACATATTCTTCTCTGAGATATTCAGGCAATAACGACAACAGTTCTTCTGCAGCCTGACGTTCAACATTTTTATAAGCCTCTCGCGTATCTTTATTATAATATTTAATAGGAGTGGGCATATCTCCGGTTATTATCTCTGTGCAATCATGATACATTCCAATAACAGCTGCTCTTTCCGCATTCAGATTATTTCCAAATCTTTTGTTAGATATAAGTG
>CAJOLO010000057.1 GCA_905235345.1 uncultured Lachnospiraceae bacterium | reverse complement strand
AATAGACGGTATCGGTATAGAGGAAGGATATATTGAAATTCTGATAAAAATCGTCGGAATTTCATATCTGTGTGAGTTTACGGCTAATATATGCAGGGAAGCGGGTTTTTCAACTGTGGCAGGACAGGTTGAGATATCAGGAAAGCTTACCATGATGGTAATTTCAATGCCGGTCTTATATGCAATTGTGGATACGATTACAAGTATATCTCAGTGAGAGATGTTCACCTGTATAATACGCACAATAAAAAATGTAAATCGGAGTTTAACAATCACTTAAAACCTGTAGATATAAGGAGGAGAATATATGAATCGGGCTTCATCTGATATTACGGGGATCATAATATTCGCTGTATTTAATATAGCGGTAATAGGCCGGATTTTTTTTTATGGAAATATTGCTTATGCATATGAGTATTCTTTGGACAAGGATCTGTGTTCAGACGAAGAGCTTACCATGGACAAAGATCTGTTTTCGGACGAAGAGCTTACCATGGACAAAGATCTGTTTTCGGACGAGGAGCTTACCATGGATAAAGATATGTTTTCAGACGAAGAGCTTTCCATGGACAATAATCTGTTTTCAGACGATGATCCGGCTATAGACAATTATCTGCATACAGATGATGGCGGAGCCGTTGATAATAATGACGTATATGGATTGTATGATAAGTATTCTGATATGGATGAAATAGAGGACCATCTTTCAGATATTGAAAAGGATTATGGTACGGATATAGATGTTTCATTTAAGGAAATATATGAGCTGTTGCTTGAAGGAGATGTATCTGCAGCTTTATCAGAAGTTATTTCAGGTATCGGAAACAGCCTGTCGTCGGAACTGATCGAAAATCGAAGTCTGATAATGAGACTGTTTGTACTTATTATTATTGCAGCGGTTTTTAATAATTATTCTTCGGTACTTAAATCGAGTTATGTAGGTGAACAGGGTTTTTTCATAACCTATCTTATGTCTTGTGCGATACTGTTAAAATCATTTTTTCTGATATACGACATGTCCGAAAATGCTGTATATCATATAAGTGAAGCTATGAAATGTATGCTTCCGGCATTTGTTATGTCACTGGTTATGTGCAGCGGTGTTGCGACTTCGCAGATGACTAATTCCATATTTATATTTATTCTGGGATTAATGGAGAGGATTCTGCTCTATGGTGTGTTACCGATGATACGGATATATTTTCTTATAATCCTTTTAAATCAGTTGAATGCTAAGGATAGATTTTCAAAACTGGCTGAGTTTATAAAACAGATAGCCGAATGGATTTTAAAAGGATTTGTGGCAGGTGTAATAGGGTTAAATGCTGTAAAGAGCATGATCACACCTATTGCAGATAATGTTGGATACAATATGTTTCAAAAGGGAATAAATCTTATACCGGGAGGAAGTGCCGTATCAGGTTTATCCGGCATTTTTATAGGAGCGGGAGTTCTTATAAAGAATTGTGTGGGAGTCTCAGCTGTTATCGTGCTTCTTGTAATAGGCAGTGTTCCGATTATTAAAATATTATATTTTTACATAAGTTACCGGCTGGTGCTTGCTGCAGCCCAGCCTATAAGTGACCGGAGAATCCTTACGGGGATTGAAGGAGCATGTGACAGTACTGCAGTGCTTATAAAAACAGTGCTGACAGCTATGGCTTTGTGCATTTTGTCCATTGCTATCATTATACTTGCTACCAATGTACGGTTATATACGGTGTAGTGATGAGACACGTAGGATTATAGGAATGTTGAAAAAACGGATAAATTAGAAAGGAGCAGTATATGACACAGGTTCTTGATTGGGTAAAAAGCGGACTTTTTTTCGGCATCTTTTCTTCGATGATCCTAATGCTATGTCCCAACAAAAGCTACGAAAAACATATTAACCTTGTGGTAGGACTTTTGTTCATTCTTGTGATGCTTCATCCTGTAATGTCATTTTTTAATATAGACGGACAGACATATATTTCATATATACAGAATTATATTACTGCATCGGAGGGAGGAAGCGGACTTTCCGATAACGAAAGGTCTCTGTATAGTGAATCGCTTAAAATACAGTTGGAGGAAAATCTTATTGCAATGGGGTATCCGGTTAGAGGGATAACAGTTTCGGTTGATTTGGCGGGATTGGTTAAAAGTATAGATATCTCATTTGATGGTGATGTGTCGGGAATAGAGCAGCTTGATATTTATATCAGAAACATATTTGGGAGCGATGTGCAGATTACTTATGAGTGAAGAACAATGTTTAGGTGTTATTAGCGGAAGGTGGAGACTTATATGAATAAAGAAAAGATAAGTAAAATATCAGAGTTTATTAAAAAAACAGGAGTTGATGAGGAAAAACGGGAGAAGATATTGATATTTTTTCTGCTTGGAGTTTTTCTTTTGCTGATTGCAACACCGGTATCTGACTATTCAAAGAAAACAAAGAAGAATGAGGCGAAGAATGAGCCGACATCTGCAGACGGAAATACGGTTATTTCAAAACCGGACACAAAAAATATGTCAAATGATGAATATATTTCTTATTTGGAGAATAAATTAGAACAAACGATTGGAGGGATGGATGGTGCCGGAAGGGTCTCAGTCATGCTTACGCTTAAGGACGGAGGGGAAAAAATATTAGACAAGAACCGTCCGTATGAAAGTGCCACCGATACCGGCAGGGAGGAAGGAAAGGAGACAACAAGTGAAAAGATAAAAAGTGTTCAGGAAACAGTTCTTATCTCACAGGATGGAAATACTGAGCCAATTATAGTTAAAGAACAATATCCGGATGTATGCGGAGTTGTGGTGCTTTGTGAGGGTGGCGACAACCAGGCACTTTCCGTTAAGATTAAGGAAATGTGCAGCGCACTGTTTTCTCTTGAGTCACATAAGATAGTTGTTGGAAAGCTTACATCAAGATAGTTTATATCATTATAATGAAAAGGAGAATATCATGAAGAAGATCTGGAAGAAAAATCAAGTTATTATCACAGCATTGGCGATTATGATTGCAGTTGCAGGTTATCTTAATTTCACAAGCGACAAACAGGTATTGAATACATCCGTAGAGAATATGGAAAGTGAAGGAGCAAGCGGTAATTCAGATGATACCACGATAAGTGCTGCGGTGGAGGATGATTCATTTTCTGCCGAATATGCCAGTGCTGATTTAGATGGAAATGATGCGTTGGAGACCATAGAGACGGTAGACGGTGAGCAGGCAGCTGATGATGTTACGGTTGGTTATGAAGAGGATTCAATGGATGTGGCTGAGGCAAGTCTTGATGAAAACGGAGATCCCATAGATTCCGATACTGTAGGGGAGGCGGTACTTACAAGTGGTTCGGTAACGCTTTCCCAGGCAAAGCTTACAAGAGAGCAGACAAGGTCGAAGTCTAAGGATATGTTGCTTGAAATCATAAATAATGAAAGTCTTACAGAGGATTCAAAGAAGGAAGCTGTGGCAAAGATGCTTACAATGACCGAAAGAATGGAGAAGGAAACCGCGGCTGAGAACCAGCTTGCAGCAAAAGGATTTATTGATTCTGTTGTCAGTATATCTGATGACAGTGTTGATGTATCTGTTCCGTTTTCCGAGCTTAGTGATAAGCAGAGGACACAGATTGAGGATGTAATCACAAGAAAGACAGGATACGAGCTGAATCAGATAGTTATAACGACAATGCAGCCGGAAGTAAACGAATCTGAATAAAGATATATCTTTTTTCGTAAAAGCATTGCAAAAGGTATGTGATATTTGGTATACTATAGTACATATGATTAATGCTATGAGTAGGCATGGCGAAGGAGGAATTATTATGGCAACGGAATCAGAAAAGAGTGAATACAGCTACAAAGAGACCGGAGTGCTTGGAGATATTCAGATTGCAGATGATGTTATTGCTATTATCGCAGGTCTTGCAGCAACCGAAGTAGAAGGTGTAGCTAAGATGTATGGCAATATAACCAATGAATTAGTCAGCAAGCTTGGAATGAAGAATCTATCTAAGGGTGTCAAAGTCATGGTGACACCGGAAGATGTTAAGGTAGATATTTCGTTGGAAGTAAAGTATGGCTATAGTGTTATTGATGTTTCCAAAAAAGTACAGGAGAAGGTTAAGCAGGCATTGGAGACAATGACGGGACTTAACGTGACACGTGTACGTGTAAGAATTGCCGGAGTTGCATTTGATAAAGAGAATGAATAATTAATATATGGATTGAGAGATTGGGGCTGCTTCTTACGGAGCAGCCTTATTGTGCACATTAACAGAAGGGAATAATGATATGTTAAGGAGTCAGGTCAGAGAAGAGATATTCAAGATATTATTCAGACTTCCGTTTAATAAAGAGGAGGATATGGAAGAGCAGATTGAATTTTCCATAGAAGAGCTTAACGGAAAGAGTGATAAGAATATCTCGTATATTCGTGAAAAGGTTAACGATATTATTGTCAGGATCAAAGATATAGATGATAAGATTGAGGAGTGCTGCGAGGGTTGGGCAATCAACAGAATTGGTAATGCGGAACTTGCGATTATGCGGATAGCAGTATATGAGATAATGTTTGAGGATGATGTTCCGGGTTCTGTTTCAGTTAATGAAGCCGTGGAATTGACAAAGCTTTATTGTGATGATAATGCGAAGGGCTTTGTCAATGCTGTGCTTGGTAAGGTTGTTAACAGCGTTGATAAGCAATAAGAAATCAATAATTGGCAGATATAACATTAGTTATCATAATGAGAACAATGATGGTAACAGATATATACATATATGGTATGGCAGCAGAGTACGGATTTAATGGGAGGATATAACAGGTGGAATTTCAACTGCAGTTAAATAACAAAGTGGCTGAAGCAGAGAATATAATAAAGAAATATATGCCTGCAAGGGAAGGACTTCAAAAGACTGTGTTAGAGGCAATGGATTACACCATGTCAGCGGGTGGGAAACGTGTAAGACCTGTTCTTATGAAAGCAGTGTATGATATGTTGGAAAAGTCCGAGGATAAAGAAGATGGGAATCCATCAGAGATTATTGAGCCGTTTATGGCTGCTATAGAGATGATACACACATATTCGCTTATACATGACGATCTTCCCGCACTTGATAATGATGATTACAGAAGAGGAAGGAAAACAGCTCATGTGGTCTACGGCGAAGATATGGCGATTCTTGCCGGTGACGGACTTTTGAATTATGCTTATGAGACTGCCGCAAAGGCATTCGTGATGATAGATGAAACATTTACCGACAATAATATAAAGGAAGGGAATATTTCCGGCAATATCAATGCCGATAGTCTGTACAGGGAGTTAAAGTTAAGAAAACGTGTGGAGAGAGCTATGACCATTCTTGCAAGAAATCCCGGAATTTACGGTATGATAGGCGGACAGACTGTTGATGTGGAACTTACAGGCAGCAGGTTGAATGAGGAACAGCTTATATATATATACGAGAATAAGACAGGAGCACTTATTGATGCGGCAATGACTATCGGTGCAGTTTTATCAGGTGCATCTGAGGAAACAGTTGCAAAGATCAGCGAAACTGCTTATAATATTGGGATGGCTTTTCAGATTCAGGATGATATACTGGATGAAACAGCTACATTTGAGGAGCTTGGTAAGCCTATACATAGTGATAAAGACAGCGGTAAGGTAACATATGTGACGATTCATGGTATGGAGGAGTCAAGAAAACAGGTAGAGGAGCTGTCTGATAAGGCAATTGACGCTATTATGCAATTGGGTTGTGCTTCTCATAGTGATTTTCTGGTGGATATGGTCAGATATCTGATCAACAGGACATACTGATCTGATCACGAATTGTTTGTCAGAATTTAAGATATACTAATTATGAAAAAGTTATATAATATCTTATCCTGTTACAATGGTATATGTTTAGATGCGAGTGTGGGATAATGATATCATAGAACGAATGAGGACAGGAATATGGGATTGCTTGAAAATATTAAAGAGCCTAATGATATTAAACAATATGATGAAAATGACTGGCAGCAGTTGGCATATGAGATAAGACAGTTTTTAATAAAAAATATTTCAAAAACAGGCGGACATCTGGCTTCTAATCTTGGATGTGTGGAACTTACAATGGCTCTTCATCTTGTACTAAATCTTCCCGAGGATAAGATTATATGGGATGTGGGACATCAGAGTTATACACATAAGATACTTACCGGAAGACAGTCGGGTTTCGAGCATTTAAGACAGTATGGAGGAATGAGCGGTTTTCCTAAAAGAACAGAGAGTGAGACTGATGTATTTGAAACAGGACACAGTTCTACGTCCATATCTGCGGCTATCGGAATTGCTAAGGCAAAGGAACTAAAGGGTGAGGATAGTGCAGTGGTTGCTGTGATAGGAGACGGATCATTTACCGGAGGACTTGCCTATGAAGCACTTAATAATCTTAGCAGATTAAAGAGCAGCTGTATGATAGTGCTGAATGATAATGAGATGTCCATAGATGAGAATGTGGGAGGTATGTCAAACTATCTCAACAAGATACGTGTGGGACAAGCTTATAATGAAGTCAAATCCGGAGTTGAGAAGGGTTTGCTTAATATTCCGGCTATCGGAGAACCGATAGCCAAGATCGTTAAGCGTGGAAAGGATAGTATCAAAGGTCTGCTTATTCCGGGAATGTTTTTTGAGGATCTGGGGATTACTTATATCGGACCCATTGACGGGCATGATATAGGACAGTTAGTGGATACGTTTATGGCGGCACTTAAATTAAAAAGACCCGTGGTGGTTCATGTTAAGACAGTTAAAGGGAAAGGATATAAATATGCTGAGAAGCATCCGAATTATTTTCATGGAGTAAAGCCATTTGATATTCAGACGGGAAAGGTTTATGATAAGCAGCCTAAGATGACGAATACAGGTGTGTTTGGAAGAAAGATGATAGCTCTTGGAGAGATTTATCCGAATCTTATCGGGATAACTGCTGCCATGGCAACAGGTACAGGGCTTGATAAGTTTGGCAATGTTTATCCTGACCGATTCTTTGATGTTGGAATTGCAGAACAACATGCAGTTACTTTTGCTGCAGGGCTTGCAACACAGGGAATGATTCCGGTCGTTGCTATTTACTCATCATTTTTGCAGAGGGCATATGATCAGATACTCCATGATGTGTGCCTGCAGAAACTGCATGTGGTATTTGCAATTGATCGTTCGGGACTTGTGGGTGAGGATGGTGCTACCCACCAGGGTATATTCGATACGGGGTATCTTACAGGTATTCCTAATATGACGGTAATTGCACCCAAGAATCGGTATGAATTAACAAAAGCTCTTGAATTTGCGGTGGAATATGACGGACCGATCGCAGTGAAGTACAGTAAAGGCTATGCTTATTATGGTCTTAAGGAACAGTTAGCACCGATTGAATACGGAAAAAGTGAATTGTTATTCAGTGGGAAACGTATCGCATTAATAGCTGTTGGCAATATGGTCGAAGAGGCTTATGAGGTATATGAGACACTGAAAGAAGAAGGTGTAGATATAACACTTGTTAATGCGAGGTTTATCAAGCCGCTTGACGAGGAGATGCTCATGAAACTTGCAACAGAACATGAGATTATTATAACCGTAGAGGAACATGTATATCAGGGCGGATATGGTGAGGCTGTTTCTGCATTCTATGTTAATAAGGGAATAACACATCTTACGGTTAAAAATATAGCAATTGACGATACCTTTGTGGAGCATGGTTCTGTTGGGGAATTAAGAAGTATGCTTGGTATAGATAAGGACGGAGTATTGGAGACTATAAGGAGAATGATGTGAAAGAGAGATTGGACGTACTTCTGGTGAATAGAGGTTTGGCACCGTCAAGGGAAAAGGCAAAGGCGATTATAATGTCCGGTATTGTGTTTGTTGATGGGCAGCGGGAGGACAAGGCAGGCTCTAATTTTGACGATAAGGTGCAGATAGAGATTAAAGGCAGTACATTAAAATATGTCAGCCGTGGAGGGCTTAAGCTTGAAAAGGCTATGGCTAACTTTGATGTAGAGCTTAACGGAAAGATATGTATGGATGTCGGTTCATCAACCGGTGGATTTACAGACTGTATGCTGCAAAATGGTGCTGTTAAGGTCTATGCTGTGGATGTAGGCAATGGTCAGCTTGATTGGAAACTTCGGCAGGATGACAGAGTGGTCTGTATGGAAAAGACAAACATACGTTATGTCACACCTGAGCAGGTGGAAGATAAGATTGAATTTTCTTCTATTGATGTATCATTTATTTCCCTGACAAAGGTTCTTCTTCCTGTAAGGGAACTGTTGAGTGATAAGGGTGAGGTGGTGTGTCTTATCAAGCCACAGTTTGAGGCAGGCCGGGAGAAGGTTGGCAAGAAGGGCGTTGTAAGGGACATAAGTGTTCATAAAGAGGTTATACATAAGGTTATTGATTATGCTGAGGAAATTGGTTTCAAGGTATGTAATCTGGATTACTCACCGATCAAGGGACCGGAAGGTAATATAGAATATCTGCTCCATATTTCCAAGGATATTAATAGAATAGCGTATGATATAGATATTGACAAAGTGGTTGATGCGTCGCACAGTGATCTTAGTTGAGGTTGATATTTATAACCCTTTTCGATATATTTGCGAAACTCATTAATATTGTATATTGGATTGTACATATTGTACAGATTCCATAAACAGACCGTATTTTGGTGCATTATGTACCGCTGCGTGCGACAAGCAGCGAAAGCGTGCCTGTGATGGAACTGTATAATATGTACAATTCTGAAGATATAAACATGAGGAGTTTCGCAAACGCCTAAAGATATATATTAGTTGTAAGGAGATGTCATGAAGAATTTTTTGATCGCTACCAACTTTATAAAGGATCAGAATCTTTCCCTTACGAAAGAGATAGAGGACTATATTACCGGTAATGGAGGAAACTGTAGGCGGATTGTAGGCGAACAGACATCTGCAGGCAAAGAAGAGTTATCAGGTTATAAGAAGGTATCATTTTCAATTGAAGATAATGCTTCTTATGATTGTGCGATAGCTTTAGGCGGTGATGGAACTATTCTTCAGGTAAGCAGGGATCTTAGGGAACACGATATACCGATTGTAGGAGTGAATCTGGGAACTTTAGGTTTTCTGACAGAGGTTGAGCCGGAACAGGTCGAGAATATGCTTTCAAGACTCATGAAGGATGATTATGAGATTGAAGAGCGCATGAATCTTTACGGAAATGTTTGCAAGAAGGATGTTGATAACTCTGACGGAATGCTTTATGACGTTCATGAGGATGTTGCTCTTAATGATATTGTCATAACAAGAGCAGGATATTCACGTGTTATCGGTCTTAGATTATATGTTAACGGAAAGGTTATTGAGAACTATGAAGCTGATGGTGTAATTATCAGTACTCCGACAGGCTCTACCGGATATAATTTATCGGCAGGTGGACCTATTGTATCACCAAAGACGGATATTATTATTGTTACTCCAATCTCGCCACATTCACTCGCATCGAAAAGCATTGTACTTTCAGGTGATGATGAGATAGTAATTGAAATATTAAAAATGAGAAAAGCACAGAGGGAGGAGGCAATAGTCAGCTTTGACGGACAGCCTGGTATAGAACTTGCACCTTGCGACAGAATAAGAATTCGAAAAGCGTCGCAGACAACTCGAATGATAAAACTTTTTGATGTAAGCTTTTACGAAGTTTTAAGAAATAAGATAATTCACTAAGGAAATAAGAATAATATGAAAGAAACAAGACAGAATAAGATTAAAGAAATAATTGAGGCAAAACCTATAGAAACTCAGGAAGAACTTTTAGAGGAATTAAAAAAAGAGGGTTTTGTTATAACTCAGGCTACAATTTCCAGAGATATAAGGGAAATGAAGCTTACCAAGGTTTTAGGAGATGACGGTAAACAGAAATATTCCATGCTTAAGAATTTTGATACCGATGTGGAATTAAAGTACAAGAAGGTATTGAGTGCAGGAATCGTAAGTGTGGATAATACAGATAACCTGATAGTTATAAGAACTGTGTCAGGTATGGCTATGGCTGTGGCTGCAGCACTTGATAATATGGATATTCAGGGATTTATGGGCTGTATTGCAGGTGACGATACGATATTTGCAGCAGCCAGAAATAAAGAGTTTTGCAAACGAATCATTGCCGGAATCAGAGAGGTTGCTTCGGATGAATAGGCAGGAGGATATAGATGCTTCTAAATATACATATAAAGAATATGGCTTTGATCGATGAAATTGATATTAATTTTTCGGATCATTTAAACATTTTAACAGGTGAAACAGGTGCCGGTAAATCAATTCTCATTGATTCGGTAATGCTTGCGTTAGGTGGTAAAGCACCTAAGGATTTCGTCAGGAGTGATGCAGAATACGGATTGGTGGAACTGTTATTTTCAATTGAGAATGAAGATATAACTTCTCAGCTTAGAGAGATGGATGTACCTGATATTGATGAGGGGCAACTTATACTTTCAAGAAAAATAATAGGAGGAAGAAGCATAAGCAAGGTTAACGGAGAGACGGTTACCTTAGCGAAACTTCGTGATATAGCCGGACTGATATTAGATCTTCATGCACAGCATGAGAATCAGTCGTTGCTGAATGAAAGTAATCATATAAGATTATTAGACAGATACGGACATGATGAGATATCT
>CAJOLO010000056.1 GCA_905235345.1 uncultured Lachnospiraceae bacterium | reverse complement strand
CGTATAGGCAGGGTCATGAATTATCATGTAACAATATAATAATTATTAGATGAGAGGTAGATATTATGAAACATATTAAGACTTTAACAGACAAGACATTGAAGAATACAATGGAGAAGGGTGGATGTGGCGAGTGCCAGACATCATGCCAGTCAGCTTGTAAGACATCTTGTACAGTAGGAAACCAGACCTGCGAGAACAGATAATTATATTAATTAGTGGTAATAAAGAGCTGTTGCACTGTGCTATTCCGGTTTCATTTTGAAATTGACGGCGTAACGGCTCATTCGTTGTGTCCGTGAAGATGGGCATGGCTTAGAAATACAATAAGAGGGATTAAAAGTGATACATCAGTATAAGAATAATGGGTATAATATCGTACTTGATGTGTGCAGCGGCTCTGTACATGTAGTAGATGACCTTGTATATGATGTGATTGCGCTATATGAAGACCATACACCGGAAGAGATAGCGGATATACTTGCTAAACCGTTGAATAATACAGACGGTAACGGCCATAACAGCTATAGCAGGGAAGATATCTTTGAGGCCTGTGAAGAGATTGGTGAGCTTAAGGAAGCCGGACAGCTTTTTACAGAGGACGTGTATAAGGATGCCATAATTGATTTCAAGAAGCGTAAGACTGTGGTGAAAGCATTGTGCCTTCACATTGCACATGACTGTAACCTTGCCTGTAAGTATTGTTTTGCAGGAGAAGGAGAATATCATGGTGACAGGTCTCTGATGAGCTATGAGGTCGGGAAGAAGGCACTCGATTTTCTGATTGCCAACTCCGGCAACCGTGTGAATCTCGAGGTAGATTTTTTCGGCGGAGAGCCGCTTATGAATTTCGATGTGGTCAAAGCTTTGGTCGAATATGGCAGATCGCAGGAGAAGAAGTATAATAAGAAGTTTCGATTTACCCTTACAACCAACGGAGTTCTGTTAAATGATGAGGTCATGGAGTTCGCGGAAAAAGAGATGGCGAATGTAGTGCTTTCGATAGACGGAAGACGAGAGGTTCATGATGCAATGCGGCCTACCAGAAACGGTAAGGGCAGTTATGATCTTATCATAGATAAATTCAAGAAGATGGCGGAGATGAGACATCAGACCAATTATTATGTCAGAGGAACATTTACTCACCATAATCTTGACTTTTCAAAGGATGTTATTCATCTGGCGGATATGGGATTTAAGCAGATATCCGCAGAGCCTGTGGTAGCAGGCCCGGATATGGATTATGCCATAACAGAGGATGATGTACCTAAGCTTTGCGAGGAATATGATATTCTTGCAAAGGAGATGGTTAAGAGAGAACGTGAAGAGAATGGATTTAATTTCTTTCATTTCATGATAGATTTGTCCGGGGGTCCGTGTTTATATAAGAGACTTTCGGGATGCGGTTCGGGCACGGAATATTTAGCGGTTACACCATGGGGTGACCTGTACCCCTGTCATCAGTTTGTCGGACTTTCCGATTTTAAGCTTGGCAATGTTGATGAAGGAATAACCAATACCGGAATTGTGGACGAGTTTAAGCTTTGTAATGTATATGCAAAGCCGAAATGCAGAGATTGTTTTGCCAGATTTTATTGTAGCGGCGGCTGTGCTGCCAATTCCTATAATTTCCATGGTAATCTGACGGATGCATATGATGTGGGATGTGCTTTGGAGAAGAAAAGAGTTGAATGTGCACTCATGATAAAAGCGGCACTTGCTGATAATGAAGCTTGTTGACATTGAATCATATATGAGTTGTGGTACGATAATATAATTGTATTAACGCAGAAAAACAGCGTTGTAATAATATAGCAACATCATGAAGAGACGAAGTTACGTTACGATAACATAGCAGTGTCAAAACAATGTGATGATGCGGTATAATAATATGGCAGCATCGAATCAAGGTGAAACTGCGGTACTATAATAAGGAGAGTAAAAGGGAAATGAGAAAGACAAAGAGAAACAGTGTGCTTACCATAGTAGTGTTTATATTGGCACTGGCTCTTGGAACCTATACTACGGTACAAGGCCTTGGAAAGCATCATATCGGAAAAGCATCGAACATTATACTGGGTCTGGATTTGGCAGGCGGTGTAAGTATTACCTATCAGATTACTGATGATAATCCTACAGCTCAGGAGATTAGTGATACCAAGACACGTCTTCAGCAACGTGCGGATGTATACTCTACAGACAGTAGTGTATATCAGGAAGGTTCAGATCGTTTTGGTATTGAGATTCCCGGTGTCAGTGATGCCAATAAGATTTTACAGGATCTTGGTAAACCGGGTGCCCTGGAGTTTATGGATGAAGATAACTATGCTAAGTTTGCGGCCGGAGAGGAATATGAGACAGTTCTTACCGGTTCTGATGTAAAGAATGCATCGGCAGCTATCGATAATTCGGGTGCTGTTCAGGAATATGTGGTTCAGCTTGCATTTACTGATGAGGGTACCAGGAAGTTTGCGGATGCTACAACAGCCAATGTCGGAAAACGTATTTACATTATATATGACGGAGAGGTTGCTTCGGCTCCTACAGTTCAGACAGCTATTACAGGTGGAAGTGCTGTGATTAATGGTATGGCAGATGATGAGGAAGCCAATATGCTTGCCGAGACAATTCGTATAGGTGCTCTTCCTCTTAGCTTACAGGAACTGCGTTCCAATGAAGTAGGAGCTACACTCGGACAGGATGCACTTGCAACAACACTTAAGGCGGGTGCTATTGGTATGTGCCTTGTGGCAATTATAATGATTGCACTATATCTGTTGCCGGGTGTCATTTCAGTATTAGCGCTCGCTGCTTATGTGGTATTAATGCTGTTATGCCTTAACGGATTTAACGCCAGTCTTACTCTCCCCGGTCTTGCCGGTATTGTTCTTACGATTGGTATGGCTGTGGATGCCAACGTAATTATATTCACACGTATTAAAGAGGAACTCGGAGCGGGTGCAACAGTAAAAGCTGCTATAGATGCCGGATTTGACAAAGCAGCATCTGCAATCATAGACAGTAATATTACGACTCTTATTGCAGCAGTTGTTCTTTATATCATGGGTATCGGTTCAATTAAGGGCTTTGCTCTTACACTTGGAATCGGTATTGTACTTTCGATGTTTACATCACTTGTTGTTACAAAGAATCTGTTAAAGGCAGTATATTCACTTGGTGCTACTAATCCGAAATTATATGGTTCCAAGAAAGAACCTAAGGTTAGCGGATTCGTTAAGTTCTCAAAGGTTGCTTATATTATTTCCATTGTTGTTATTCTGACCGGACTTATCGCACTTCCTGTATTCAAAAGCAAGACAGGATCTACACTTAATTACAGCCTTGAATTCACAGGCGGTACATCTTTGACGGTTGATTTCGAGGAGCATTATGATCTTGATAAGGCAGAGGGTGAGATTCTTCCTGTCATATGTGAGGCGGCCGGAATCTCGGATGCTGATGTTCAGGTACAGAATGTACAGGACAGCAATGAGATTGTGTTCAAGTCTCCTGAACTTTCGGTTGAACAGCGTGATGCGGTTGAGACTGCATTAGAGGATCAGTTCAAGGTTAAAGAATTCAATGTTGAGAATATCAGTTCTACCATTAGTGGAGAGATGCAGAGAAATGCTATTGTATCCGTTGTGATAGCAACAATATTGATGCTTATCTATATCGCGTTCCGATTCAGCGATGTTAAGTTCGGTGCAGCTGCTGTACTTGCACTGCTGCATGATGTACTTGTAGTATTTGCGGTTTATTCAATCGGAAGACTTTCGGTTGGTAATACATTTATTGCATGTATGCTGACAATTGTCGGTTACTCAATCAATGCAACGATTATCATCTTTGACCGTATACGTGAGAATCTTGTCAGTATGAACAGCAAGGGTGAGACTTATGAGAACATCGTTAATACTTCGATTTCCCAGACGTTGACACGAAGTATATATACAACCCTTACAACATTTGTCATGATATTCATGCTTTATCTGATGGGTGTTACTTCTATTAAGGACTTTGCACTGACACTTATGTGTGGTCTTATCTGCGGTGCATATTCTTCAATATGTATTACCGGACCACTGTGGTATATGTTTAAGACCGGTAACGGTAAGAATGAGAAGAATACCGGAAGTAATACCAAGAGTAATTCTAAAGGGAAAAAATCAGGAAATAAACAATCAGATAATAAGGGTAAAAAATAATACGTAATTAAATTATGATACATGGGGGCATGGCTTATACCATGCCCCTAATGTTTAAGTAACTTGTTAATTAAGAATGGAGAAAAGATTATTGATGCCGGATAAAAAATGGATGATAATGGCAAAAAAGGCAGATTTCTTTGCCTTGGCTGAAAAATTTCATATTGATCCTGTGGTAGCGAGACTGCTTGTTAACCGTGATATTGCAGAGGAAGATTTTGAGGATTTTCTTCACCCCGATAACGGGAAGTTTAATGATCCATATCAGATAGAGGATATGAATCAGGCTGTAAGAGTTGTCATGCATGGAATAGAAGAAGGTCAGAGGATGCGTATTATCTCCGATTATGATGTTGACGGAGTAATGTCTAATTATATTCTCTATACAGGACTTAAAAGAATCGGTGCGGAAGTGGATTATGTTATTCCGCATAGGGTAAAGGACGGTTATGGTATTAATGAAGAAATGATAGATGATGCTATAGATGATGGGATATCCACGATTATAACCTGTGATAACGGAATTGCTGCATATGATGCTGTTAAGAAGGCTAAGGATGCCGGACTTTCGGTTGTTGTTACTGATCATCATCATATTCCGTACAGAGTTGAGAATGGTGAGAAGCAATATATACTTCCTCCCGCAGATGCAATACTCAATCCTAAGAAAGAAACCTGCAAATATCCGTATAAGGAACTTTGTGGTGCAGGTGTTGCTTATAAATTTGTGGAGTGTTTGTATGACAGGAGGGAGATTCCTTCTGAAGAGATGCTTCCGTTTCTTGATTTTGTATCGGTTGCAACCATATGTGATGTGGTTCCGCTTACGGGAGAAAACAGACTTTTTGTTGTCAAAGGACTGCAAAGACTCAGACACTCGGAAAATGAAGGTCTGAGGGCGCTTATAAGAGTCAATGAATTATCCGATTCTGTAATTAATTCAGGTCATGTGGGATATCGTATCGGACCATGTATCAATGCAGCGGGAAGACTTGACAGTGCAGAGCATGCTATGGAGTTATTCACTGCGGATAATGGAGAGACAGCCTGGATAAAAGCCAAGAATCTTAAAGATATCAATGATGAACGTAAAGAGCTTACACTTAAAGGGGTTATGCAGGCAGAAGCAATAGTTGGTGACATAGAAGATGATAAGGTATATGTGATATATCTTCCGGAATGTCATGAAAGTCTGGCAGGTATTATTGCAGGAAGAATCAGAGAACGATATAACCGGCCGACAATAATTCTTACAGACAGTGAAGATCCTGATGTACTTAAAGGTTCAGGACGGTCAACAGAAGAATATCACATGTATGACGGACTGAAAGAATGTGAAGAATTGTTAATAAAATTCGGCGGACATTCAGGTGCGGCCGGATTGTCTATGAAGAGAGAGAATCTTAGTGATTTCAGAAGAAAGATTAATGAGGTCTGTGTTTTGACCGAGGATGATCTTGCAGTTAAGGTTAAGATAGATATCGCAATGCCAATATCATATGTAACAGAGGAGCTTATAAGCCAGATTGAAGGACTTGCTCCCTTTGGTCAGGGAAATCCCAAACCTGTCTTTGCACAGAAAAATCTCAGTGTACTTTCCGCCAAGATACTTGGCAAGGAGCAGAATGTGGTTAAGCTTACACTTGAAACGCCGGATGGTTTTACAGGTGAGGGCATATATTTCAATGCTCCGCAATTTACCGGAGATATTATAAGCTGGTTCGGACAGGAGGAATACGATAAGATGCTGCAGGGGTGGCTGAATAATGTGGTGCTCAATGTAGTATATTATCCGGAAATTAACGAGTTCAATGGTATAAGGACAATACAGTATAAGATATCAGAGTATTCCATGGCAGTAGTCAGAGAAGTTCTGTAGGCTGTATATAGCATTGTTTATATAATTAGTCAAAATGAAAAAGATTTTGTGTAGATATATTACAAAATTTAAAAGATATTTCATTTTTTTCGTTACAAGAAGAGAATTATGGGATATAATGTAAAACATAACAAGTTGCAAGTCTTTATTGCGACAATGAAATACTTACAGCAAGACTTAGTGTTTCATTATATTGAATTTAAAGGGAATGAAAAGTTTTATTGAAAGAAGGTGAAAGTATGGCAGGATTTGTGAATTTGGATAAAGAACTTTCTACACCGAAGGATTTTACACCACCAGAGGAGCTTTACAAGACTCTTATAGATGAGGTGTTAAAGTATCATCCGAATACTGATATCACCATGATTGAGAAAGCATATCATATTGCTGACAAAGCACATGAGGGGCAATTCCGTAAATCCGGTGAGCCATACATCATGCACCCACTTTGTGTTGCTATCATTTTAGCGGAGTTAGAGCTTGACAAGGAGACGATAGTTGCAGGTATTCTTCATGATGTAATTGAGGATACTATAATGACAGACGAGGAGATTGAGAGAGAATTTTCTCCTGAGATACTTCTTCTTGTGGATGGCGTTACGAAACTTACAAGACTTAACTTTTCACAGGACAAGCTTGAACTGCAGGCTGAGAATCTTCGTAAGATGTTTCTTGCAATGGCAAAGGATATAAGAGTTATACTTATAAAGCTTGCGGACAGACTGCACAATTTAAGAACACTACAGTATCAGAGTCCTGCTAAGCAGATAGAGAAGGCAAGAGAGACGATGGATATATATTCTCCGATTGCTCATCGGCTTGGTATCAGTAAGATTAAGGTGGAGTTGGATGATCTGTCTCTTCAATATCTCGAACCTGAGAAGTTCAAGGAACTTAAAACAGAGATTGATGAGTGTCTGACGGAGAGAGAATCATTTATTGACAATATTGTTGAAGAGGTCAGGGAATGTATAGAAGAGGCAGGGATTAAGGCTGAGATCAACGGACGTGTAAAACATTTTTTCAGTATATATAAGAAGATGAAGACTCAGAACAAGACGCTTGATCAGATTTATGACATATTTGCAGTCCGTATTATAGTTGACAGTGTGAGAGATTGCTACGGAGCACTTGGAATCATTCATGAGAAATATAAACCTATTCCGGGGCGATTTAAGGATTATATTGCCATGCCGAAGGCCAATATGTACCAGTCGCTTCATACCACGCTGATTTCCAAGAGCGGTCAGCCGTTCGAGATTCAGATAAGAACTTATGATATGCATAAGACGGCTGAATACGGTATTGCAGCACATTGGAAATACAAGGAGAATCTGTCCGGAACCAGCAAGGATAAGGAAGAGGAGAAGCTTATATGGCTTCGACAGATATTAGAGCTACAGCAGGAGAATGAAGATAATAAGGAGTTCATGAGCAGTGTAAAGACGGACCTGGATCTTTTTGCAGAGCAGGTGTACTGCTTTACGCCGGATGGAGATGTCAAGAGTCTTCCGGCAGGTTCTACGCCGATTGATTTTGCGTACAGTATTCATTCGGCTGTGGGTAATAAGATGGTTGGCGCCAGGGTTAATAATCGAGTTGTGCCTGTTACCTATACTCTGCAGAATGGTGACAGAGTTGAGATAATCACATCGGGTAATTCCAAGGGACCGAGCAGAGACTGGCTGACGATTGTTAAGTCTGCCCAGGCGAGAAGTAAGATAAATCAATGGTTCAAGCATGAGTTCAAGGAAGAGAATATAACGAAGGGCAAGGAGCTTCTTATCCAGTATTGCAAGAGTAAGGGATATAACTATGCAGATTATTTAAAGCCGGAATATGAGCAAGTGGTTATGGCTAAGTATAATTTTATGGATTGGGATTCGGTTCTTGCAGCTATCGGACATGGTGCACTGAAGGAAGGGCAGGTTGTCAACAAGCTCATTGAGGCAAGTGATATTGATAATAAAGCGGAGCTTACAGAGGATGACCTGATAGAGCAGATCAATAACGGCAATGAGCATCATAAGTTCAGGGGATTTAACGGAGGAATCCGGGTAAAAGGAACAGATGATGTGGCGGTACATTTTTCAAGATGCTGTTCTCCGGTTCCGGGAGACGAGATTGTAGGTTATGTTACAAGAGGTCGTGGAATCTCGATACATCGTACTGATTGCATTAATATAATGGGAATGAATGAGATTGACCGTACACGTCTTATTGAAGCAGAATGGCAGGCAGATGCCGGTGAGAACACCGGAGCTGTATATTCTACTGAGATTAAGATATATGTGGCTGACAGAAAGGGAATGTTGTTTGATGTTTCTAAGGTATTTACCGAGGCGAATATTAATGTAACGGCAATCAACAGTAAGAGCAGCCCAAGGAATGAGAAGGCTACCATTGTGGTAACATTTGAGATAAGACAGGTTGATCAGCTTAATCTGGTAATTACAAAGATAAGACAGATTCCGGGTGTGATCGATGTGGAAAGAAGTGTGGGATAAATATATGCCGGCAAAGCTTAGGCACATTCTTAAGCAGGAACGCTTACGGAGTTTCGAAACCCGGAGATAGACAATAAGCTGAATGGGAGATGAGACAGGATGGATATTGAGATATTACATAAGACATTATATGGTCATATGGATGTGAATTGTTATATACTCGTAAATCATGCGACTAACGAGTGTATAGTGTTTGATCCGGGAGCTGAATCGGATACGCTTTTGGAGATTTTTTCCACACCG